>JAAVGC010000031.1 GCA_014800445.1 Bacteroidales bacterium
GGAAGACGCTATCGTCACCGATATGAGCAAGACCCTCGACACGCTTACAGCACTGGTTGTCGAGATGGAACAGCGCTACGACCTGCTTATGAAAGCTGAGGTCGTCCAGATAACACACTACAACAAGCTGTTCACTGAGCGCAAGCTAAATCCGGAGAAAGGTCACCGCTATCTCCCCTATATAGTNGTGATTATCGACGAGTATGCCGACCTCTATATGAACATAGGAAAAGAGGTTGAGACACCCGTTGCACGCATCGCCCAGAANGCCCGAGCCGTGGGCATACACATGATCATCGCCACCCAGCGNCCGAGCGCCAACATCATTACCGGTGTGATCCGNGCCAACTTCCCCGCGCGCATGGCATTCCAGGTATCAAGCCGCATAGACAGTAAGATCATTCTTGACAACAATGGTGCGGCATCACTCATCGGCAAGGGCGACATGCTTATCTCCCACGACAGCAAGCTCGAGCGTGTGCAGTGCGCATTTATCAGCACCGACGAGATTAAGGCGATTGCTGCTTATGTNGACAATCAGGTTGGTTATCCCCANCCCTATCTCCTCCCTCCGGTTGAGGCTCCTGCACAGCAGGGAGGNGGAGCGCGTGGACTTACCGGCGAGCGNGATCCACTCTTCAATGAAATCGCAAGAGATATTGTCTCATCAGGNATAGCATCTACNTCCGGCCTGCAACGTCGATATTCCATTGGTTTTGCACGTGCCGGCAAGATCATGGATCAGCTTGAAGCNGCAGGCATTGTCGGGCCGTCGGTAGGTGGTAAGATGCGCGACATCCTCGTTGACACTTATCGCCTCGAAGAAATCCTCAACTCACTAAATTAAACCTTTATCACCNGTTATGTGTTAGAGCGTAAAAGANATGAANACCGCACTTGTTTCAATAATGATGATGGTCATGCCATTTGTCGCCACCTCCCGCAATATGCTTCTCGAGGCGGCCGATAAGATTGCATCTGCACCTTCACTCAGCACTCGCTTTGAAGCGTCCGATCCTACGGGTAAAGTNACCGGAGAAGCGGTTATGGCGGGAAAACGATTCGTCATAGTCACTGACGCAGGAGATTTTGAGACGTGGTTCGATGGTAAAACACAGTGGACCTACAACGANGCTTCCGATGAAGTCTCNATGACCGAACCAACGCAGGCTGAAATCATTGAGGTTAATCCCTTGGTTATTATTAGCGACGTTAAAGATCGGTACAAGATCATTCCACTGACTTCCACTGNATCTTCCTTCTCTAAATTNCGCCTNGAGCCGATTGTTGACAATAGTTCCGTTAAGTCGGCAATTGTCACTATCGACAACCGTTCCGGTTGGCCGGTCGAAATTCAGGCTGTGCTCTCCGATTCAGGGTCTGTCTCGCTNCGATTCTCTGAAACATCTGTCGGCGAAAAAATTGCACCNGAGCGCTTTCGCTACAACCCGGCGTTTCACCCCCAGGCCGAAATCATTGACCTTAGATAACCTAACTTGANAATCTAACTAACAATAAAAAATACTGNTATGTCTGACTCTTCGACAAANTGCCTTATTATCGGTTCCGGACCNGCAGGCTACACAGCCGCAATATACGCTTCACGAGCTAATCTCTCCCCTATCTTGATTGAGGGAATGCAACCNGGCGGACANCTTACCACNACNACCGAGGTTGAAAACTTCCCCGGNTATCCCGATGGAGTAACCGGACCGCTTCTCATGGAAGANCTCCGCAAACAAGCGCATCGTTTTGGTGCCGACCTGCGTCAGGGCATGGTGACATCCGTCGACTTCTCAGAGCGCCCTTTCAAAGTCACGGTCGACGATGGAAGCACTATCACAGCTGAAACTGTGATTATTTCAACTGGAGCTTCTGCAAAATATCTTGGACTCCCCGACGAGGAGAAATATGCTGGAATGGGTGTTTCTGCCTGTGCAACTTGCGACGGATTCTTNTACCGCAANCGCACGGTTGCCGTAGTCGGCGGTGGCGACACTGCCTGCGAGGAAGCNCTATATCTCAGCGGACTGGCTAAGAAAGTCTANCTGATTGTACGTAAAGACCATCTNCGCGCTTCAAAAGTTATGCAGCAGCGTGTACTGAAGAAAGAGAACATTACCGTCTTGTTNAACTGCAATACATTAGGTCTTTTNGGCGATGAAGTTGTCGAAGGTGCAAAAATNATCGAGAACAAAGGCACCGACAAAGAGCAGATATTCGATATCGCCATCGACGGTTTCTTCCTCGCAATCGGNCATAAGCCCAACACCGACATTTTTGTTGGCCAGATTGATCTTGATGAAACCGGCTACATCNTGACCGNCGGAAAATCNACAGCGACCAACGTGCCCGGTGTATTTGCAGCTGGCGACGTTGCCGATCCAGTCTACCGTCAGGCCGTAAGTGCCGCCGGCATGGGNTGTCGNGCCGCNCTNGATGCAGANCGCTTCCTCATGGAGCAATCCTAACCGGCTTACANGCAAACACTCTGAAATAAATCCCTTTTTAAAGANGACAGGGGACGCGCAATTCGTGCGTCCCCTGTCTGTTTCAGGCACTTATAAAACCTTNCTNTATCTCTTTGTCAGTTCCCAGAAAGCAACTGCCGAAGCAGCCGCNACATTGAGCGAGTCNACGCCGTGTGCCATAGGGATTTTCACAACGTAATCGGCANCTGAAATCACTTTGTTACTAAGGCCGTCACCCTCAGTTCCCATTACTATTGCCAATTTATCCTCACTTCTAAGCCTTGCGTCATCTATCTGCACCGAATCGTGCCGCAAAGCCATTGCAACNGTTTTGAAACCTACTTTCCTAACATCGTCAACATCATCAATCCACCCCCACGGCACGAGAAACACCGATCCCATTGAAACCCTCACCGCACGACGGTTCAACGGNTCACATGATGTACGCGTCAACAGCACACTGTCAATCCCCAAGGCAGCAGCCGATCGGAATATAGCCCCGATATTTGTAGTATCAGTCACACCATCTATCACCACCACACGTCTTGCACCGGCAGTCACATCATCTATGGTACGCTCAGCCGGNCGNCGCATTGCGCACAGCACACCACGCGTCAGCGTGTANCCGGTCATTCTCTCGAGCACCTCACGATCAGCAGTATAAACCGGAAAATCATCTGGCAGACTTTCGATTATTTCCTTTGCATCTCCGTTAATATGCTTCCGCTCACACAATATTGAAAGTGGCCGCATACCGGCTCCTAAGGCCGTAGCAATCACCTTCGGACTTTCAGCGATAAACACCCCGTCTTCCGGCGAAAGCTTGTTGCGCAATTGTGCCTCTGTCAGTCTGAGATAAACTGCCGTTTCAGGCTCGTTTCCTGTTACTTCTATAAGTTTCACTACTCAACGGCTTAAAACGGCGTATCCCGATACAGGCACCTTGATTTCCGACAATCCGGGGGCTACACCTTCCGATGCTACCTTCTCGCCATAGGTATTGTATATATCCAGTAGTCCCCCCTGCCCCTTGCAGTCAACATACATCCCTTCATGCCCTGTGGCATTGATGATATATGTCGTGAGATCTTTTTTATCAATCGTTGCAACACAGCCGCTTTGATACACTGCAATTATACGCTCGTCGTCCGAGGTTGCCTCAATCACAGGATAGCCCGACTGCGGATGATAGGCCTTAAAGTCCGATTCAAGCAACGTCTTCCGGTGCTTACCGAGGAAATTTATCCAGTGTTTGAGCATCTTCATGTGATTCTCAGGAAGATCATTAAGCATCACTGAATACTGCACCACACCAAACATTGCCGAGAGTATATGACGTGCAGCACTTTCAGGAGTGTCTGCCGCATTCCATTCAAGCATGTCGGCATGAACGGCCGTATTTCCCGAAGTAAGACGTAGATTCGCGATGCGCTCTCTGTTACCGCGCATGTCACCCGGACAATCGGCGGCNCTAAGCATATTACCATACTGCCTTATNGCCGGCCCGATATATCTCTGTCGGAACTCTATCAGCACTTCCGGATTAATTGCCTTCAATCGTGAATAAACCTCTTTCATAAGTACATTCACCGCCTCAGGCACTGTCTTTATATCTCTCCCTGCATAATTTTCNTCGATAGCCTTGTCATTGCCCGACACCGTGAACTGATCAATGAAATCAAGCTTGAACCCGTCAAGNCCATAGTTNCGCATTGCATCCTCATAGGTCTGGCATAAAAATTCGCGNACCTCCGGGAAGCGCGGGTCAAGCACTCCTATNTCATCTGTCTCCCTCAGATATTTCCCTTTGAAGCGCTCGTAATTCTTACTNTTTTTACCNACAAACGGNACAGAGTACCATAGCATATACTTCATGCCCATGTCCTGAACNTTCTTCACGTGCGANGCAAAATCAGGAAAACGGTTCTTGCTCACCTCCCAGTCACCACAGAANGCATATCCACGGTTATTGTCATCCGTCTGCCAGCCATCATCCACGATTATGGTTTTCATGCCGAGAGCCACAGCCTTCCGGCATTCTTCCTCGATAGCCTTATCCGACACATCCTGATGAAACTGATACCACGACGAGTACAGTGGTTCAAAAGCACCGGCGGGGGCCTCCACCGGAGTCATTCCTGACTCCAAGGTCATCCATTCCGCTCCCTCCCTCACTGCCTCGTTCCAAAACACAGGACGGCTGTCAAGCAAAATCTTTGTTTCGTACCGTTCTATCGGAGCCTCGGGAGTATTGAAGTAACTCAGATTCGCAACTATCATGCATCCTTCCTCACGTAGTCCCATTGTAGCGTTCACGTCACGTAGCGGTTCGCTGCTCGCTATCGTCAGTCGGTTCTCATTATTATCGTTCAGAAAAGCATACAGTGGCATCTCCGATGCAAGATGAGTTCTGAAATTAGCACCCCAGTCAGGACGCAGATGATTGCGGTCCTCGTTCATCCCGCACCATAGGTGATGCACGTCCACTTGAGGCATACTCATCGACACTGTGAACTTAGGAGGTACCGCAGGAGCGGAAGCCCACATTTTCACATTAACGATCTCCTTTTCTCCCGACCGTTCAAGCGTCATGTCAAACTTCCAGTCACCTGGCTGGTCGCATTTGAGCGTGACATTTCCCGCCGAGCGGCTTTCCACTACACGCTCCACGCCATTTGCGCTTATCCCCACCGTCAGGATCCCTATTCCTGCAAGAATGTTTCTAATGATTCCCATCTGAGTGTTTTAATATAGAAGTAATGCCATAAAGTTACAAACTTAAAATCTCTTTTCAATTGATAGATGAACCTTATTCACATAGCAAACGTTAACATATCATAATAAAAAATACAAACCGAACTCTATGAAATCACTCCGTTTTGCTACCGTATGCCTTACTGCTGCGGCAATTATGTCCTCTCTCACATCATGCGATTCCGAATCAAAATTAGCACGAAATATCACCGGTACATGGGCAACGACACCCGAGAAACTTATTGATCACGAGGCAATGAATGCCACAGCCGTCCGCATGTTCCAGTTCAATCCGTCATCCGCCGATAGCAAAAGTGGTGATGTGCAGATGACCGCACTTGTGTCGATCACCAACGCCATGCCTGGCGACTCCGTTGCTATAATTGAGCCATTCACCGTCACCGCAAGCGGTCTCGCTACCATCTCAGGCGTATGGGCGACGATCGACGATGACGAAATCAGCATCCATTTCGACGATTCGTCCCTTGAAGTCAAAGTTGATCCGGCTGCTGTCATGGTTTCCGTCAACACCCTCACCAACACCACCACATCGTCCACCGACTCCATCCGCCCCGCTATGGCCGCCTCATTGCAACAGGAGATCACCAACGCCGTGCGAAATCAGGTTTTCGATATAAAGAAACTTGATGACATTAAGATCACAAAAGACCTTTTGTCATGTGAGATCAACAAACACGACATCACCCTCCGCCGTCAAAACGAAGTCATCAAATAACCCCCACAGCACCAAAATATGGACGCACACCCCGTGCGTTCTCCGCCCGTCGAAGACGGGAATTAACAACAAGCCCCACATCGAGCCGCATTGCGGCGAAGGTGTGGGGTTAAGTGCATAATTAATAATTGGCGTTGAAGACGTCAGTTACCTCCCCGCCGCCCGCTATTATATCCCTCCTCTCCGCTCCCCCCGACGAGTGCTCTGAGTACTCCGCGCTCTCCGCTATATCTCCACACTCTCACCCGGCGTTATTAACCCGTGGCATTCCGTGTTATCAGTCGCATAATCTTCAAAGCAGATAGCCGCCGCCCCATCACCCCAGAAGTGCATTGGAAAGAAGTTATCCACATTCACGTTTTCCATAAACAAGCGTGCCCCGGCTGAATAATCCTTTCCCATNCGCGGATCAACCGGAAAGAATACTATGTCGATCTTATTCACATACGCCATTATTCTCTGCAACACATGCACGAATGCAGANTATGCAACGCGTACTTCGTTCTCTGTCGACTCCTCCTCCCAGTGCCAGAAATTGAAATCTCCGGCATGAAAGCACGTCNCACCATCTTTAAAAGTCAGAAGATAGCACACACCTGCATCCGTCGAACCAAAAGCCTTAACACTCACCCCTCCCGGTAATCCATCGATCACTCCGTCAGCATGAATCCATGCGACTGGAAGATCATCCCTCACCTCCGTTCCCTTTATGTCGTCCGACAACACATAAACGCGTTCATGATCCTGAGCCAAATTGAAGATGGCCTTATTGAAATGATCCTTATGATGATGACTCACAAAAAACAGCACCGGCACATCCCGACGCAAACGCAGAATCTTATTCAGTGAGTCCGAAGGATCANGGTAATAGTCAAAGACCACCGTTACATCATCACGCTCCACCACAAANCCACTGTGGTCAAGGTATGTTACACGTGTTTTCATCTGTTTGTTAATTAGATANAAAAGGGGATAATTTCAATAGACCGGCGGTTGTCGTCGACTCTATATCTCCACCACGAGACCATCGTAGGCAGCGTAAACCCNATTCGGCAATTTTTCTGTAAGGTCAGCGTGAAGTCCTATCTCGTGACTCATGTGCGTCAGATACGCNCGTTCCGGATCTATTGAGTTTATAACATTCAANGCCGTTTGCAGGTTCATGTGCGATCTATGNTCGCGTTCTCTCAATGCGTTTATCACCAGCACCTTCACCNCTTTCAAGATATCCANCGACTTCTCGTTTATCTCCGATGCGTCAGTTACATAACCGAAATCACCAATTCTNAAGCCTAAAATATCCAGTCCCCCGTGCTTTACCCCAAACGGCATGACTTTCACTCCCGCTGCATTGAACTTTTCATACTCCCTTATTTCAACGAGTTCAATCACCGGACTGCCGGGATAGTGACTCTCACCGAAGCAGTAAGCCATGTTTTGTCGCANGCGTTCGGCCACATCAATCCGGCAATACACTGCCATTCCACCTTTATACGTCAGCGGACGNAGATCATCCAGCCCTCCCACNTGGTCATAGTGTATGTGCGTCAGCAACACACCATCCACCTTCCCTTTTCCAATGTAGCTTAGATATTGCTGCCTGAAATCAGGGCCACAGTCTATGAGATGACGTTTTCCCTCAGTTTCCACCATGACCGAAGTGCGCAACCTGTTGTCACGCTTGTCNGTCGAGCTGCACACTTCGCAGTCGCACCCGATCACTGGCACGCCGCATGAAGTACCGGTTCCAAGAAAAGTAATCCTCATTGATTTAACTATCTCCTGAATTCCTCAAGCACTCCGTCCCTGAATATCAGGTACACCCCACCGTCATATTCCCATCGCTCATAAGTCGACGAGTAATCATGTCCTCTTATCACATCCTTGGGCGACCCGATCGAGAGTCTTACATAGTCACGCGACATCCCCTTTACAAGACGCCCCTCCACGATTGCACGCCACACATTGTCATCGATCTGCGCATACTTTTCACGCGGATCGTTAAGCGCGAAAAGGTGCTCGAAATTTCTTGTTGCCCTTCTGCCATTACCCACGCTCATGTAAACCGAGAAATTTCCCTGACCTTTGAGTGCGTTGTCAAGAGGTTCAAACACCACTCTCACCGGAAAATCACTGTTACCGGCAACCACATTCACAATCCTTACAGGGATATATTTCAGTCTGGTCGCATTTTTTAGCTCTGTATCAAGCCACCTCGGGGTCATGATATAGTATGTGTTACCCACCAGCCGGCTGCGCAGACGCTCTGCCACATCAAGTTCCACCGTGAAAGGAATCTCTGTCACATCTCGCCTTTTAAGTTCCTCTATAGGAGCGTTCACGCGNTACACCAGNCTGTCNCTACCACCCCTCTTTCTGAACACAAGATCCGTAGCTTCTCCTGTGGGTGACACTGCTGTTTCCGCCGACTCGAACTCTATCACGTCACCGGGTTCNAGTTCCACATTCCTTCCTCCCGAATTGAAATTAAGCGAAGCTTTCCTGTCCTCCACCATAAACGCCTTTCCCTGTTTCCAGCTATCAAGGCGCTCTGTCGCTACATCAGCAACATACAGTCGTTCAGCGGTAGCATCCGAAGCATTTTGCCTCTTCAGTTCCGCCGTGCCGATTCGGGGAGTGCTTTCCACCCCCGTGAAGCAACCCTGCGGCAGGAGTGCCAGTGCGGCAGCAACAAGTGTAAGGACTAATCGGCTCATTGATCTGATTCTACATTCTTTTCTGCCACAAGTTCAAAATCCTCGAAACGCCATGTTTCGGGGTGAAAGTTACCGGCTACAAGATACCTGTAGATCTTTAGACATGCCCAGGCATCTATCGACGCATAACGCTGCTGGGGAGCCGTCAGCTCCTCAGCCTCCCAGTTCGACAGCCGTTGCGACTTCGAGATCCGGTGTCCGAAGATTATGCCGTAGACCTTTTGCAGGCTCATGTCCGATATATCAAACTGCTTCACATAATCCTGAAGTTCCACGAAGCCCTCAGGATTAAAGCCCTCGCACACCCTGCATATAGAGTGAAAATCATCTTTAACCGACAATCCCACCTTTATCGGTTCCGAAGCCTCGAGAAACGTCTGCATCACCTTGGGCATTCCGGTTTTATTGAGTCTCACGAGAAAGCACTCGTCATCTGTCGATAATTGCAGAAGTGCCACCTTATGCGAGCGTCCTTTGGTGAATGTAGGGCGTGTTTCAGTATCGAANCCCACGGCATCACACTTGCTGAGATATGCCACGACATCCCTGACACCCGACACGGTATCTACCACATGTATTTTGCCCGGATATTCCACCGGAGGTAATAATGAGATCTGTTCTTTTGTTATTGATAGCATTATTTCATTTGTTTATACCGGTATCACCTTCTGCCGACGTTTCTTTGATAAACGTCACACAAANCGCTCCCAGCACGAGCGACACACCGGCAATAATCATCATACCCCACTGCNGGGCAAGACCATCCTCACTGCCAAGAGCGGCAAGAATCCAACCGCCTGCAACAGCACCGATAATCTGCGGCAGACATATCGTGCAGTTAAACAGACCCAGATAAGCTCCTATATTTCCGCCTTTCAGCGAGTTGGTCAGTATCGTAAACGGCCANGCGAGCATNGCGGCCCACGGACAGCCGATNAGCAGNAACGACACAAAGAGCAGGTACTGGTTTGTAAACAGTCCTGCGGTTACAAATCCTGCGGCACCTAAAAGCAGACTGAGAGCATAGCTGAATTTGCGGCTTCTGAATCGTGGAAGCACCACAGCCCATAGTACCGAACCGATAGCCTGGATTGCAAACAATATACCTACCCAGTTTCCTGCTGCATTGTATTCCTCCGAATCGGTATTAAGCACGACATGTTTGTCCGCCTCAATNTTTGACACAGTCTGCGGAATAGCGATGTGCTTCACATCCTCCAGATAGAGTTGGTGACTCTGTGGATCCTCCCCCATCATTCCGGCCGTGATCAGNTCNCGNTGCGACTTGANNGCATCAAGTNNCATCAGCAGTTTGCCGTCATTTATCACCTCNGTGCTGTCTGCGGTCAGCACATGCTTGGCANTGGCAGTTATCTCNTTACCCGAAGCATCCGTGAATGTCAACCCGGTCACATATTCTGTAGTCGGGCACGCAAAGGCATTCTTGGCGACAGTGCCGTTTGTGTACGTCCACATAAAAAGAAACGNGATCCAGCAGAAAAACTGCACGAGTCCCACCGTCCAGAACGTCTTTGGAGCCTTCACAAGAAGTTTGATGAGATTATCACGCTTCTCACCGGCATCGCCAGTCTNAGTGTCTGTCCCATTGTATTCGGCATACACATGTGGAGGCCATTCCTTGATCTTCACCAGTGAGTAGATCACACACAACAGGAGGATCATAGCACCGCCATAGAACGAATACACAACCGTCGGAGGCACAACTCCGGCAGCAGCAGTGTTCTGTATGCCAATCCACGTGAGCACAAACGGGAAAATAAAACCCACGATACTGCCCGCATTGCACAGGAAACTCTGTATCGAGTACGCCAGCCCCTTCTGTCTCTCATTCACCATATCACCCACAAGCATCTTGAACGGTTGCATGGCCATGTTTATCGACGTGTCAAGCAGCATAAGGGCGATAAGTCCCAGAATGATTGCCGACGATACACTGAGATGAAAACTGCCCGCATTGGGGAGCAGGCACATAACCGCGACAGCAGCCACCGCTCCCACAATCAGGTAAGGCAGACGGCGTCCCAATCTGTTGTTCCACGTCCGGTCGCTCATGGTTCCCACGATCGGCTGCACGAGAAGTCCCATCAGCGGCGGGAGAATCCAGAAATAGCTTAAATCATGTGGATCGGCACCCAGTGTTGCGAATATACGCGACACGTTGGCACTCTGGAGCGCGTAAGCGATCTGAACACCGAAAAAACCGAAGCTCAGATTCCAGAGCTTCCAAAATCCTAAGTCTGGCTTTACTTTCATCTCTCCAATCCGTTAGTTCGCTGTGTATCTCCTGAACTACAATGACCCCTTCCCTTCCACTTCTGGCGGCAGCGGTAAGTTGTCAGCCTTCGCACCGGCGGCAAGACCATACAACCATTCGATTTCATCCTTCCATATCTCCGGTGCCGGAGTCTCCAGTATGATGGGAATATTATCCATTCTGGGATCCTGCATCAGCATCTCAAAGAATTTCACACCAAGAGTTCCGCGTCCGAGACTCGCGTGGCGGTCAACTTTCTGTCCGGCTCCTTTTTTTGAATCGTTCAGGTGGAGGGCCGATAGATAACCGAAACCTATCGTGCGTCCGAAGTCATCCCATGTTTTTTCATACCCCTCTTTAGTCGACATGTCATATCCTGCGGCAAATGTGTGGCATGTGTCCACGCACACGCCCACGCGGCTCTTGTCCTCTACACGGTCTATTATTTCGGCAATCTGCTCGAATGTATAACCAAGATTCGACCCTTGACCGGCCGTAGTTTCAATCACNGCCTTCACACCCTCGCTGTTTTCAAGAGCTATATTTATCGACTCCGATATCACGCGTAGGCAATCCTCCACACTGATCTCCTTCAAGTGCGATCCGGGATGGAAATTAAGCAGAGTCAACCCTAATTGGCGGCAGCGCGAAATTTCATCCATGAAAGCCTCGCGCGACATTTTTAGCTTTTCAGCATCAGGAGCGCCGAGATTTATAAGATAACTGTCATGGGGTAAGATCTTAGAAGCATCATAGCCCAGACGTGCACAATTCTCCTTGAAAGCTTCTGCCTCCTTATCCTTGATCACGGGTGAACGCCATCGCGACGGATTACGTGTGAAAAGCGCAAACGACTTTGCCCCGATCTCCGCGGCATTAACCGGAGCGTTCGATACGCCCCCCGATGTTGACACATGTGCTCCTATGTATTTCATTTCGTTGTCTGCTTTGATTTCTACAAAAATAAACATTTCCACCGTAATCACAGCAGCCACATCCCACCCTTATCTCATTTTTAGCGTATATTTGCATTCATGAATGAAATTCGCACTGTCGAAGCCCTACGTTATATATTACCCTTGCGGGAAGGTGGTTCGTTGCCGGCGTTGATCGATGCCGACGATGACTTCAAGTACGTCCTGAAATTCCGTGGTGGGGGCCATGGGGCCAAAGCGCTGATCGCCGAATTCATTGGCGGCGAACTTGCACGCGCCGCACGGCTCCGTGTACCTGAGCAGGTCTTCGTAAATCTCGATGAAGACTTCGGACGCACCGAAGGCGATGAGGAAATTCAAGATCTCCTGCAGGCAAGCCGTGGGCTGAATCTTGGACTGCACTTCCTGTCCGGAGCACTCACATGGGACGTATCAGTCAACCATGCCGATCCACTCGAAGCATCGCGCATTGTATGGTTTGATGCCTTTATAACCAATGTTGACCGCACTTGGCGAAACACCAACATGCTTCTTTGGCACAACCGCGAGCTGTGGCTTATTGACCACGGAGCATCACTCTACTTCCACCACAACTGGAACGGATGGGAGAAAGCCGCCCTCACCCCTTTCCCCTACATTAAGGATCATGCGCTCCTGCGCGATGCGTCATTGCTTGAGCAGGCCGACGCAGAAATGCGCGCCCTCATTACACCCCAAGTAATCGACAGTGTCATCGAAGCCATACCCGAGACATGGTTACTTCAGGCCTCCTCCGATATCTCTCCTGCTGAGCAACGCCATGTCTACGCTCAATTTCTCAAAACACGTTTGTCAAACTCACGAATATTCCTCGACCATGCCCGCGACACCCGACGAAATGCACTTGTATGAGTATGCCGTTGTGCGTTACATGCCCCGCGTTGAGCGTGAGGAATTCATCAACGTCGGCCTTGTCATGATGTGCAAGCGTCGCCGTTGGCTTCGCGTGCGCATTGAGTTCGACCCTGAAAAAGTCCGCATCCTTTCCCCTGCGACCGACACATCCGCAGTCCGGCAGCAGCTCGACTCATTCAACCTGATTGCCGAGGGAAAAGAACCCAACACCGCCGCCTTGGAGACCCACGAGCGTTTCCGGTGGCTCACAGCCGTGCGCTCAGCCTGCATCACCACCTCGCGGCCTCACCCCGGCCTCACCCCCGATCTCGATGCCACCTTCGACCGCATCTTCACCGAACTTGTCCTCTGATCCATAATCAACTTTTGTCCCTGACTGAAAAAAAACTCTTTTTCGCCATTTTAAACTGAACGATTCTATCTTACCAGCGTTTTCTTATTATAGTTTTTTCAATAATCATAATATGCACTGGTTCGTAGAAACATTAAGAGCTAATCCCTCTTTGGCGATATTCCTCACACTTGGTTTGGGATTCTTGATAGGGCAACTTAAGTACAAAGCCTTTTCTTTAGGCACTGTTACTTCAGTCCTGCTTGTTGGTGTGGTCATAGGTCAGCTCGATATTTCGATCCCTGGCCCGATCAAGGATGCGTTTTTCCTTCTGTTCCTGTTCTCGATTGGCTACAGTGTCGGTCCGCAGTTCTTCCAGGCACTCAGAGGCGACGGATTGAAACAGGTCGGATTCGCATGCATCCTATGCGTGTTCTGCTTGCTCACCACATGGGGAGTAGCCAAGATGATGGGCTACAATGTTGGTGAGGCGGTAGGATTACTTGCAGGCGCACAGACCATGTCGGCGATTCTGGGAGTAGGCACTGACACCATATCATCAATTGCAGGAACACCGGANCAGAAAAAAGCTTGGGTGGACGTGATGCCGGTATGTTATGCNGTGACCTATGTCTTTGGTACCATCGGTTCTGCTTATATTCTTGCCAATTTAGGCCCGGTTCTGCTTGGCGGACTGAAAAAAGTCAAAGCCGAGACTGCCGAACTTGAGAAAAAAATGAATCAGGGAGGTGCATCATCTGANCCTAACTACATCAATGCACTGCGACCCATCACATTCAGAGCTTATAAAGTTGATGCCGATCTCTTCAACGAGCCCAAAAGTGTTAAAGAAGTAGAGGATTACTTCCGCAAGCAGGATCGNCGCATATTTATTGAACGACTCCGCAAGGATGGCAAAATTTCCGATCCTACNCCCGACAGCATGATATCACGTGGCGATGAAATTGTACTCAGCGGACGCCGAGAATATATCATNGGNGATGAGAAGTGGCTGGGAGAAGAAGTCAACGACGTTGAGCTGCTCAACTTCCCGGCTGAGCAGATNAGTGTCACGGTATCTAAGAAAGGCGGAGCCGGAAAGACTGTCGACCAGATTCGCATGATGAAGGAAATGTATGGAGTATCCATTAAAAGCATTACACGATCCGGAGCGGCCATGCCCGTACTTGCGCAGATGAAGTTGCAACCGGGTGATATAGTTACACTCGTAGGTATGCAGAGCGAAGTTAACGCGGCAGCCNAGGCAATTGGTTTCGCCGACAAACGTTCTGTNAAATCCGACCTTATTCTTGTTGGCTTAGGAATCTTCTTCGGTGGTCTTATCGGAGCGATAGCCATTCACTTCGGAAGCGTACCGGTCAGCCTTAGCACAAGCGGTGGTGCACTCATAGCAGGTCTTGTGTGCGGATGGATGCGAACNAAGCANCCCACCTTCGGGCGCATACCTCANCCAGCCGTGTGGCTCATGGACAACCTCGGTCTGAATATGTTTATAGCTGTCATAGGCATCACATCCGGACCATCGTTTGTAAGCGGCCTTAAAGAAGTTGGATTCATGCTTTTCCTGATGGGTGTTATATGCACCACTGTTCCTCTTGTGCTCGGAGTGATTGTCGGAAAGACGGTATTCAAATTCCCAGCTGCCATCAATCTCGGATGCTGTGCCGGAAGCCGCACCACAACTGCGTCTCTCGGTGCGATCCAGGATGCTTTAGGAAGTACCATTCCGGCAATGGGCTATACCGTCACTTACGCCATAGGCAACACATTACTGATCTTGTGGGGTGTTGTTATAGTACTCCTCATGGGATGAACATCGATTTTACAAAAGTCATTTTTTTACCCTTAATAAAAACACACACAATGTTAGACCCAAAATCAGATCCGAATTATCGCGACGGAGATGCCAAGACCAACGTGTTTGGCTCTGAAGCAATGCTTCAGCCCGCCCCGGTCGAAAGAATTCCGCAGGGACCCACCACACCTGAGATAGCCTATCAGATGGTGAAGGATGAGACCATCGCGCAGACTCAGCCACGACTGAACCTCGCAACCTTCGTCACAACCTACATGGATGACTATGCAACCCGACTGATGAACGATGCCATCGGCATCAACTACATCGACGAGACAGAGTATCCGCGTATAGCTGTGATGTGTCAGAAGTGTATCAACATCATGGCCAACCTCTGGAACACACCTGAAACAGCAAAATGGAAGGCGGGAGCGTTGGCTATCGGTTCATCTGAAGCATGTATGCTCGGCGGACTTGCTGCACTGAAGCGTTGGAAAGAGCGTCGCAAAAAAGCAGGAAAACCCTACGACAAACCTAATATTGTGCTCTCTACAGCCTATCAGGTAGTATGGGAAAAATTTGCCACATTCTGGGATGTAGAGATGCGTCTTGTTCCGCTGACTCCTGAGCATCCCACACTCGACATCGACAAAGCCATCAGTCTTTGCGATGAGAACACAATCTGCGTTGTGCCCATTCTTGGGGTTACATGGAGTGGTATGAACGACGACGTGGAAGCACTTGATGCCGCTCTTGACAAATACAACGCCAAAACCGGCAACGAAGTCTGCATCCACATCGACGCAGCATCCGGCGGCTTCATTCTCCCCTTCCTGGAGCCGGATAAGAAATGGGACTTCCGACTGAAGTGGGTACTTTCCATCAGCACGTCAGGTCATAAATTCGGCCTCGTTTACCCTGGTCTCGGTTGGGTTGTATGGAAGGATAAGAAGTATCTGCCCGACGA
>JAAVGC010000032.1 GCA_014800445.1 Bacteroidales bacterium
CCGTTGGTCATCTCGCGGCGGCGCTTGTGTATCGCCTCAAGCTCATCGAGAGTGCCTATGCACGGTTCGCCGTTCTTTTCAGCATTTTCAAGGAATAGCCACGACCACTCCGATGCACGAGCCGCATCTCTGAACGTAGGCAGATCCTTGTGCAGAGACCCGTTCCGTATCGACTCAGCGAAGCGGGTCACCATTCTGCCTATATTCTTGCCACCGTAAGGTTTCGCGATGCGTTCCGTGCGAGTCACGCCATGAAGTTCCACCACTGCCGTTTTGAAATCGTGACTCATGCGGGCTATACCTTTCGTCCCTATCACGTCAATATAGGAGTTATGGGTCTGCTTGGCCGAGAGCTGTCCGTAGACATGCCCCTGAGTGATGTCAAACATCACCCCGTTCTCAAATGTGCCGTGAGCCTGAAGNNACCANGGATCCTTNTANNNCCACATNCTCACGNCNTGAGNNTNCCATGTNNNATANTCGNNNNCNGCATACCANCGTGCNANGTCNACATAGTGCATTCCGCAGTCATGAAACGACGGNCCCTCNCTCTCATGCCCCTCGCCGGGAGCAAGTCCGGGAGTCAGGTGACAGATGCGNAGAATCGCAAGATCACCTATCTCACCGCTCTCAATAAATTCTTTGATAGCCTGATGATACCACGAATTGCGGAGATAAAGATTCACCGTCGACAGAAGCCCTGATTTCTCAAACTTCTCAACGATTTCCATCTCCTCCTTCACATTGGCACCGATAGGCTTCTCGGCGATGACATGTTTTCCATATCGGATAGCCTTCTCTATCTGCGTCGGCCGTGAGTCAGCCAGCGCACAAAGCGATACGACCTCAACCTCCGGATCGGCAAAAACGATATCTTCGTCTGNCGTAACCGTAGCTTCAGGCGCAAGCACAGCAGCTTCGGCACGACACGTCTCCGAAAGATCGCATATATATGCGACATCCCAGAGACCACTTTCCTGAAGAGCCTGCAGNNGCATGCCCCCCATGCGGCCAAAGCCTATAATTCCTATTTTTATCTTTTTATTTTCCAAGGTTGCAACATGTGACTTCTGACACACATACGACAACAAAAATACACATCCATTCTAACTTCTACAAGATTTTTTTCAGCATTTTTTTCAAAAAAAAGTNCTCCTTTCTGTTAATTAACATTGTAATTCATATCAAGCTGAAGTTATGCACACTTTATCAACACCCTGTTTAAAACTACAATCGCCGTGTNGATAATTATTTATTTGTTCATAACGTTGTCCGTCTCCCCTACTTGTATTAACTTCGCGGCGTGAAAAATCTCTTGCTACATATCCGNTATCTTCTACGGTCACACGACTGCGTCACCATACCGGGAATAGGCTCCTTCATTGCAGCCACGCTTCCGGCATTGGTCGATGAGTCGCGGGCGCTTTTCATGCCACCCACAAGATACATTTCTTTCAACAGCGAGATAACTCACAACGACGGACTCATTGCCGCATCTGTGGCAAGGCGCGATGCCGTCTCATTTGAGACGGCCACAGCGAGGGTTGAAAAAGCCGTTGAACAGATGCGTCGCGACCTCTCGCAGTTCCGGTTCATCGACTTTCATGGCATAGGCACACTTAGCCTCGATGATCAGGGTTTGCTTCAGTTCATCCCTGAGGCATCTGCCGAATTCATCAACCCCTACTCCATCCTCCAGCCCGTGGCGATGCACATTGAGGCCGCTGAAGAGCCTGTGGCACCGAAGCGCCGACCGCGCATCATCCGCATCGGCGCAGGAGCTATGCGGGTAGCGGCTTCAGTAGCGATCACCGTTTCGCTCGGCGCACTGCTTTTCTTCCCACTGCGCGACAGCTCCACGCTCCCCTTCATCAAGGCCGCCATCTGGCCCTCCGCCATGAGCAACGTTCAGGCTACCCCGGCTTTCGTCGAGAAGCCGCAGCCCCATGTGGAACTCATTTTTGCAGANGCACCTGCCCANGGNCATGAAATNCTCCAGACCTCGGGCATCACAGCNCAGGACGAGGAAACACCGGCACCCGTTTTCGGCGTAGTAGTTGGAGTATTTTCCGATGCTGACAAAGCCGAAATCTTTATTGGCAACACACCTGGTCTGGTCACATACCCCGCAAAAAACGGACGTCAGTTCCGGGTATGCGCCGCCACAGCCTCCACCATGGAAGAATGCGCCGCAATAGCATCGAAATATCGTGCTGACGGCACGTGGCCCGAAGCATGGCCAGCCAGATTACGATAATCTACGTCCGACCCCCATTTCATTAGGTCGGCGAAATCCCGATATTTTTATGGAAAATCTGCATGACCTTATCACCGGCCGTCGCAGCATACGCCGGTTCACCACCCAACCCATACCCGCCGAGGATGTTAAACTCATCATGGAGGCTGCCCTCATGGCTCCGTCATCCAAGAGCAGTCGCCCCTGGCACTTTGTACTTGTCGACGACCCTGTCACACTTGAGCGCATGAGCCAGTGCCGTCAGGCAGGGGCAGGCCCTGTGGCAAAATGTATGCTTGCCGTAGTGGTGTGCGCCGATTCATCCCTCACTGGCCCCTGGATCGAGGACACATCCATCGCCGCGACCTACATTCAGTTGCAGGCACAGGATCTCGGACTCGGATCCGTGTGGATTCAGGTGCGCGACCGATTTGATGCTGCCGGTGTTCCGGCCGACGAGAACCTACAGGGCATNCTNGGCATACCCGAGACAATATCGGTCGAGTGTATCGTGGCCATAGGATATCCCGACGAGAAGAAAAATCCCCAGAATCTCGACAAACTCCTGTGGGAGCGCGTGCACATAGGCCGGTGGAACCCGGAGCAGACCGAGGCATGACCCCCGATACCGTANTCATTGGAACAGGCAATGTCGCAACCGACATTGCCCGTTTTCTTGCATCGGCTGGCCGACTTAAAGCCGTTGCCGCCCGCTCGGTCGACAAAGCCCGCACCATAGCCTCCAGGCATCCGGGAGTTGTGGCAGTCGATTTGTACCATGAGTTCCTTCCTGCAGCCGACTTCTACGTCTGCGCCGTCACCGATCCCGTGATAGAGCATATCGCCTCCTCGATCCCCGACAATGGCGCCGTGTGGCTTCACACAGCCGGCTCGGTCAGCATCGACATCTGGCGTGGACACCGGTCACGCTATGGGATACTTTATCCGCTTCAGACCATGTCGGCCATGCGTCCCGTCGATCCCTCGTGCGTCCCGTGGCTCATTGAGGCCGATTCCCCTGCGACACTTGCGCNGGTCGACAATCTTGCNCAGTCACTCGGAGGCTACTGCGTCCGCGAAGTCTCGAGCTCACAGCGAGCCATGCTGCANATCGCCGCAGTTTTTTCATGCAACTTCACCAACTACCTCCTTGGCGAAGCATTCGATTTCCTCCAACTGCACGACGTTGATCCTACAATACTGAAACCGCTCGTCGCACACACCATCGACAACGCCTTCTCCGGCACATCTCCCCATCTGTTGCAGACAGGCCCAGCCGTCCGCGGCAACAAAGCCGTAATCGAGACCCACATTAGCCGGCTGTCCGACGGAGCAGCCGAGACCTATCGTTTCCTATCCGATAAGATCTATCGCAAACACCATCCTTAATCACATCCACCATGAGCCGCACCGACTACGACCTGACACGCATCAGGGCATTTATTTTCGATGTCGACGGAGTGCTTTCCCCTTCGACCGTACCGATGGATGCCGATGGAGTGCCACGCCGCATGGTCAACATCAAGGATGGCTACGCCATGCAGCTTGCCGTGAAACACGGCTACCTCCTTGCCATAATCACCGGNGCNGACACACCNTCTATCGCTACACGATATCAAGCCCTNGGNATAACCGAGGTTCATCTCAAAGCATCCGTCAAGCTGCCGCTTCTGCGCGATCTTCTTTCCCGTCACGACATCAGCCCCGACCAAGTGGTCTACGTCGGCGATGATATACCTGACATTCCCTGTATGAAAGAAGTCGGACTCCCCGTTGCNCCCGCCGATGCTGCCGTTGAAGTAAAAGAAATCGCGCGCTACATATCACCCCGCGATGGAGGCTACGGTGTAGCACGCGACATTATCCGTCAGGTCATGATTGCACAAGGCGACTGGCTCGACGACCGCCACGCCTTCGGCTGGTAACCACCAACCCAGAAAAGTAGGGACGCACGGCTCGTGCGTCCTCCTGATTCCCAGCGTGCAAAGCACGCGATTCTTCCAATAACCGCGCCTGTAAGGGCGCGGATGCAGTGACACTAAAGCAAGAGCACGCAACGCGTGCGGCTTATCTACTTCCTCACTCTTTCGTTTTCAATTATTCAGCGATTCAAGTATCGTCTGAAGCTCCTTATCTGTCACCGTCAGCCGGCGGCGGCATTCTTCTATAAGGGCGGCGGCACGCCGCGTGTTGCTCGTAAGCCGGTCGATATCACACGCATCACTCTGCATCTCNCGCAATATCGACTCTATTTCAGCAAGAGCCTTTCCGTAAGTCAGTTCTTCTACTGGTACAGGAGTTTCCATATAAGTATAGTGGAGGAATTAAAGTTTATTCCATTGTTATTGATTTAATTTCGCCATCTTTAAGGCATGTGACGATACACGTCCCGGGCTTTACGTCGCTCGCCGACTTCACCGCCACGCCATNCACAAGCGTTATCGAGTAGCCTCTTTTCAGAGTTGCCTGAGGCGACAAAGCCCCGAGTAGCGATTCACGGGAGTCGAGAAGAGCACGTTGACGGTTCACCGCCCCCGCCGANAGCATTTGCAGACGCTGTGCCAATCCGTCGAGACGTTGCAATCCGGGAGCGATCCGCCGGGCGCTCAGATTACCCACCGAAGCCATTGCCCTTTCAAGCTGGCTTTTCTTGCGGGTCAGATAAGTCGTGGCCACAAGCGGGAGTGAAGCAGCGTAGTACGACAATTGCTCACGTTGCCCTGATACTCTCTCCGAAACCGTTATGTGCAACCTCTGCGCAAGCCCTTTCAATCGTTCCAGCTGTTCTCCGGCACGCTGTATGAGCCACTCGGCTGCAGCCGTTGGAGTCTTTACACGCATATTCGCCACGTAGTCCAGCACAGTCACGTCACGTTCATGCCCTATACCCACGA
Organism: Bacteroidales bacterium; assembly: GCA_014800445.1. Lineage (GTDB taxonomy): Bacteria > Bacteroidota > Bacteroidia > Bacteroidales > Muribaculaceae > JAFLTL01. The sequence continues at coordinate 5,131 of JAAVGC010000032.1, forward strand.
TTACCGGAAGCGGGAAACATGCGATGCGTGCGGCAAGTTCATAGCTGTCGAAAGCAGCGAGATCACTCGTTGCTCCCCCACCTCTGATCACCACCACACCATCCCAGTTATCAAGATCAGCCTCGATAGCCTCAAGGGCATCAAGCACCGTAGCCACGGTGCGATCCCCCTGCATCACCGCCGGAAACAACTGCGTCTTGAACCTGAAGCCGGCACTGTAGAGTTGGTGTACGAAGTCACCGTAGCCTGCCGCGCCGGGAGCCGAAACAACCGCTATGCGCAACGACGGCACGCGCCATTCGAGTTTGCGGTTATCCTCAAGAATACCNTCTGCCTGTAACTTCATGAGTATCTCGCGGCGACGGCGCACAAGATCACCCATCGTGAACTCCGGGTTTATATCCGTTATCACGAGCGACATGCCGTAGACCGGATGCATGCTCACCGAAGCCTTCACCATCAGTTTGATGCCCGACTCAAAGCGTTGTCCCGTACCTCTCTCAAACTTACCGATTATCTGCGGTGCCACATTAGCCCATATCACGGCACGCGCTTTTGCAACAGCCTGCCCGGCAGCATTTTTCTCGATAAGTTCCATGTAGATGTGACCACGTCGGTTCACATCACTTAGTTCAGCCGTAACCCACACGTTCTGAGTCCCCTCATGGCTCACTATAAGATCAGCCACAAGACGGGTCAGCCCGTAGAGTGTCACCACCTGCTGGCTCATCGTGCTTTGTCTGGCACTATACCCTTGCCGGGACGCACTTTGGCAGTCATCTCCCGGTGGATATAAGGTGAAACCTTGGCATACTCGTCCTTTGAGACAAGCCCCGATATCGTCGGCACGAAAGTGATTGTTGCTGTCTCCGGGTCAAACGTCGCGGAAGCCGTCATAAATCCGAGAGCATTTTCCACATCTTCGGTGCGGTTATCCTTTTGGGCACTCGGGGTGACCCAATCGGCTATCACGCCGCAGTCGTGAGAATCTATCAGCTCCCAACCGGGCCAGCTGTACACCTCCACACGGCTATCGGCAACAGGAATCTCCGTTGTTTTCACGACCACGATCACAGTATCTTTTCCGAGCTTCAAAGGAGCCATCGACATCCGGCCGTTATCCGACGTCGTGAACTCTATCTGCCGGTCATCCATCGAAGTAACCCGGGCTTCACCGTTAAGCGACGTCGCCGACGATGTCGACATGCCGCCGCGGAAATAATCCACCATGTCAAGTCGCGTATTCTTGTCTATNGTCGGNAGTACTGACTGGGGGGATTTGATGAAAACTGTGGGTGCATTGGTCTGCGCGGTCACGCATGGCGAGAATGCCAAGGGCGCAAGCAATAGCGCACCACACCGTAAAAACCTTGACAGCGATCGTTTCAACATAAGAGAGAATTATTTTCTGGACCTGCGTCCACCTTTATTTTTTTTCTTGAACGACTTATTGTTGTTGCCCTCGTCAACCGACACTTTTTCTCGTGCCTTGCGGGCAGCCGCACGCCCGTAATCCTTGTCGGGCTCTGCCACTTCGCAATATACGCGTTTTCCTGCAAAATCCGCGCCTGTGATTGCCTCAACAAGCCTTCTTGCATCTGATTTTTTTACATCGAAAAGCGAATACCTCGGCATCAGATCTATGCGTCCCACGTCCACATGTTCCCCACCGGCATTTTTGTTGAGCAGATCGATCAGGTTACCGGCATAGAATCCGTCACGTTTACCCAGATTCACATAGAGTCGGGCCATACCCTTGGCCGCTGTGCGGCGGTCCTTGTCACCATTGACGGAAAACAGGTCACGCTTGCTTATCCTCTCCTTGCTGCGTGCTTTCTCGTCGACTACATCAATCTTCGGAGCATCCTTGTAGTAGTCGAGCAGACGGTTGAATTCAAGCGAGAGAATACGNTTGATTATATCCTCGNTNGANAGCCAGCCNAGTTTCTTCACCACTCCCGGNAGATAGCGNCTCATCTCNTCGTCATTCACCTCCACCTTNTCAAGCCGGTCGGCGAGAGAATAGAGTTGCTTTTCAATGATCTGTTCGGCAGTAGGCACCTCCTTACGCTCAAACGTCTTGCCGATCTTATCCTCTATCTCGCGGAGTCGACCCTTCTCGCGTGAGTGTATGATGGCAATTGACACACCGGTTTTTCCGGCACGGCCTGTTCGGCCTGAGCGGTGAGTGTAGACTGCCGTATCTTCCGGCAGACCGAAATTGATCACATGCGTCAGGTCATCCACGTCCAGTCCTCGCGCAGCCACATCCGTAGCCACGAGCAGACTTGTCACGCGGTCGCGAAACTTTTTCATCACCATGTCGCGCTGCTGTTGCGACAGATCGCCGTGCAGAGCGTCAGCATTGTATCCGTCAGCAATCAGTTTGTCTGCTATCTCCTGTGTGTCGCGTCGGGTACGGCAGAAGATTATGGCGTATATATTCGGGCTATAATCAGCGATACGTTTAAGTGCCAGATACTTGTCACGGGCATTCACCATGTAGTAGATGTGCTTCACATTCTGTGAGCCCTCGTTGCGGGTGCCTATCACAAACTCCTCATGATTCTTCATGTATCGTTTTGCGATCTTTGCTATATCAGCAGGCATAGTAGCTGAGAACATGAGCATCTTGCGTTTTTCAGGCACATGCTCAAGTATGTCGTTTATAGAGTCGAGGAAGCCCATATTAAGCATCTCGTCAGCTTCGTCGAGAATAACCGTATGGACACCGGCAAGATTAACAACCCCACGGTTTATCAGGTCTATCAGACGNCCCGGTGTAGCCACAATGATCTGCACACCGGCCTTAAGTCCCCTGATCTGGCTCTCGATGCTCGAGCCACCGTAGACCGGCAGAACTGTTAGACCTGGAATATATTTTGAGAAATCAGCAAGGTCACCTGCTATCTGCAGACACAACTCACGTGTCGGTGANAGGATGAGTGCTTGAGGTGTATGATCATCTACGTTTATACGTTGTATGACAGGCAGACCGAACGCTGCCGTTTTTCCTGTTCCGGTCTGGGCGAGGGCTACAACATCGTTATCACCGGTCAAAAGATGCGGGATAACTTTCTCCTGCACCGGCATAGGCATCTCGAAGCCAAGCTCGGCGATAGCNTTTCTAAGGGGCTCATTCACGCCCAGTTCTTCAAATGTACTCATATATTATAATGTATATCTTATTTCTTTTAAGTAAGTCGTTGCTATTTGTATAACGCAAATTTCGACATTATTGCTTGTTTAATACAAATCTTATTTCATTATTATCTTCGATGACTTCGGTTTTCACAACCATCTCACGACTTGTCAGCCGTTCAACTTCCAGTCGTGTCACCCCACCTTTGAGTCCCGTCACTTTAGGAGGNACATAATCCTCTGATCCGGCAGGAAACCTGTCACTGCTGTGACTGAAGTCAAGCGTCAGCACGCGGTTNTCATCGCTTGCACTCCATGTCCCGTAATGGTCTTTACGCTCATGCATCTCATCGTCGGTCTCCACAATGTCAACCACATCATCCTGAAATTTCCAGAACACATTTCCGATGTAATCCACATTTACCCTATCCCCCGTAATGATCTCCTNGAGATGCCACGTTCCACCCCACAACCCGGTNTCACCTCCATAGTGGGAGCAGCCCGACGTGGCAATAACCACGGCAACCATCGCTGATATCAGACTGTACCTCATTTTAGGCCTCCTTTCATCCGGTATACCGCACTGACAGCCACCCCGAAATTATCTCCGGGCATNGTTCCGTGATCCATGGCAATCTGCGCTTTAAGCGTCAGCCCATCCACACATTCCAACGCATGATTTATTTCAGCTAACCANGACGTGCCATTCGACACCGCTGCCTTTGGTTGTCGCCCGTCACCATATCCCTTTTTGTGGCTTAAGGCCACCTTATATCTCCATCCATGTGCGACCACACCGGTTACAGCCATGTGAAATCCCCTTACGCGATTGTCAATGTATGCCGGATAACCGTCGAGATTATAAATCGGTGCCACAAGAAACGGGCTTCCTATACCCACACCGTAATTCGNATATGAATTATATTCCGAATTATTGTAGTATTGGTCGCCTCCCACCGAGTTTGTTGTGATCGTTGAGCCGGGACGGTCATGCGGAGCGTAGTGTATCGCTCCTGACTGATTCATGAAATCAATATACTCTAAAACAGCACCGGTCACAATTCCGTTTTTATCTCCGGCATCATATTCTATACCCCATAGTCCGTCCCAGCCGTTCTGCCACCCTATCGACGACCCCTTTTCCCAAGGCTTTTGCAGATATGCCTTCACTTCATCACCTCTCCACGGCAGCCGGTATCTGACATGCACATCCCATGATCCGAGATTATTGCCATCCATGTATTCCCCCACTCCGGTTTTCTCACCGCCGATAGGTGCGATCATCTTTATCATATCCCAGAGTCCGGCTTTAAGGTTGCGTTCCCTCACCGCCATCCCTCGCTCATAGTACTTTGTCACGCCCCCTATTTCTCCGGCAGCCTGCATTCCGGCNGTNACTGTCAGCGCTTTAGCAGGATTNCTGCGGAAATATAGTCTGCGGTACACATAGTAAGCGCCGCTGTTCAGGTGATAACTTCCGTGGCTGTAAAACTTTTTCATCCAACCACCGTCGGTGTGCTTGCCATACCCGAGCTCACCTTGAACCTGCACCCACCCTTTAGTGAAAGGTACCGGTTGGAAATCAATGAATCCACCCCTTATCTGTGGGATCGGGCGGGCATTCCCGCTCTCCACAAGATCACCCGATGTAAGAGTGTCATTCAGAAGAGCCGATCCACGNTCTTTCATTCCCCCCTCAAAGAACAGACATCGCCACTTCACTTCTCCGTACAGTTGCTGTACTCTCACNGCACCNGGNCGNAGGCTTCTGGCACTCTCGGTTCCGTCACTTTCCCAGTGTCGGTAATCGTTTTTCGAAGTTATGCCACCGGCAAGCTCCGCTCCTGCACCCCATGAAAACCGTTCTGCCGGCNCCATCTCCTTCCACNCTCCTGCACTGGCAGTTATGCCGTTTGTCTGAGTNAGTCNACCATGTCTCAGAGCTGATATATATTGAGGAGCGAAATCACCGNTTCCGCAATTGGCNGTCACGCTTCCACCCCACTCTATNACGTTGTCATTATGTCCCTCTGCACACGCATCCACCTCCTGCGGCAATGCCATTGCCGTAAGTANCAGTATTACACCTGAACAGAGCTCACAATTCATTTCGCTGCCGTATAGGATCCTATATGGCGGCGTTTTTTTTCTTCGAATATTTCGTCGATAGCAAAGAATATGCCGGTTTCCTCCACTTCACCGAACTCATGATTGATAGCCGTGCCAAACATCTTCATCGTCGGCGACAGACTCATGTAAGCATTCACAAGTGGTGGGATATTTATGCCGCGGGCGCGTATTTCGCCGTTCAGTATCCTGTAGTCTTCCTTAAATGTAGTGGCCGTGAGGATCTTTTCGTAGCGGCCGTGGTCTATGTTTGCCTCAAGCGGCTCTATAGGCCACACAAGCCCCTCGGTATCGGGAAAATGTTTTTCAAGAAAATACAGCAGCATGTTCCGGCACTCCACGTCATAGCTCGGATACATTGTCATCTTACCGAGCAGATACTTGATTTTGTGGTCTTCCACCGTCAGTGCGCCAAGGCCGTCCCACAGATTGTCAAGCACATACATCCCCTTGCTACCGGCGAGCGACGACTGATAGCCCAGTCTCACAAACGACCGTCCGAGTTCTATCGTTTCAGGAAGATAGTCGTTTATAAATGTCTGGGAGTAGTTAAACAGATGCGACATTGCGATATGGGGCTTACCATCGGCATCGAAAGCCATCTCCTTACCCGACAGATATCGGTAACCGCCGAGAATCATCCGCGAATCAGGATCCCATACGATCAATTGGTGGCANGGACGCTCCATCACGTCAAATTCATCCACATCATAGCTCTTGCCTGTACCACCCCCGCCGGCTCTGAAAGCGATCTCGCGCAGTCGGCCGACTTCGCGCATCACCGCAGGAGCGGAATGGGCATCAACCACATAGATCTCATTACCCGCCTTGTTGGTCTTGCGCAACAAGCGGTCATGGGTGAGTTCTGACTCTATTTCTTCGGTCGATACTGGGTCTATGATCTGATCCATACAAAATGGGATAGGATGAACTGCGATGAAAAGCCCCACGCGACAGATACCCCTACAGGCATCCCCCGCTGAGACTATATACCGTTTTCTTGATTCGGCGCGCTGTATCTCCGCTGTCTTTTCCGCCTTTCAATGACTTGTAGCTGATACGCTCACCTATCGTCATTTCAAACGTAGATCCCTCATTTCCAAAAACCTCACGTGGCAATAATGCCATTTCGAGGTTCACCGGAATCAACAGGCGCTTTCTTATATTGGCAAATATATAAAAAAACTTTGAATTCCTCCCGCTGAAGTGGATGGGGATTACATCTCGCTCCCAGGCGATCGCCTTATTCACAAACATTTTGTTCCATTCCAGATCCTCGATTTTTCCTTTCTGTCTGCGCGAACATAGTCCGGCAGGAAAAATCACGACTGGATCATCACCTTTCATAGCCTCTTCAAGAGCTTCAGCCGCGCTTCGCGATTGCCCTCCATGCTTGTTCACCGGCAGAAACACTCCCCGTAGCGGCTCAACCGCGAGCAGAAGATCGTTCACCACAAATTTAAGCCGCCCGCTTGGCGATACTTTGCTTAGATAATCTATGAGGGCCATCCCGTCAAGACCTCCGAGCGGATGGTTGCTCACATATATCACTCTGTGCGACTCATCCTTTTTAGGCAGATTTTCCTCACCTCGTGCCACACGCTTGATTTTTAGATAATCGAGCACCGCACGAGCGAAATCTGCATCTTTCAAGTGGCCGCACGCTTCAAGAAGTCCGTTAAGTTTATCCTGACAGATAAGTTTCTCTACACCCCTCACTGCAAATCGAGGCAGAAACTTCCACAATCCAGGGGCACGGTTTTTCAACACCCCGTCAACATCTATCCGCAACACCTCGTTACCGCTGTCACTCATCGTTTTATCTTTCCGTTTTCTGTTCGTGCTATCCGCTCCACCATTTCTATGCGACCCGGCATCTCATGTCGGGCAAGCACCTCCTTCAGTTTCGTTCTCAACCCTTCCGCGTCAATCAGTTCATCCCCCTCTATGTAGAGCACCGGCCTCTCACCCCATTTTTCATCCACTTCTTTCCCCACATAGAAAGGCTGTGAAATTAACCCGCCGATTTTCCTCTCCACCTCCTCGGGACTCACCTTCAGGCCGCCGCTTATGATTACATTATCTGCTCTACCCACCCATCTGAATTCTCGTTCGTTACGAAGCTCCACTATATCGTTTGTCACGAGCGGTGTTGGATCACTCACACCATCGCGTTCTATCGTCAGACATCCACGCTCATCCGTCTTAAACCTCACCCCCGGCAATCCCTTATACCACTCCTCGCCACATCGCCTTAGAGCCACATGGCTACATGTCTCAGTCATCCCGTAGGTCGCATAAAACTTCGCGTCACTTTCGGCCGCCATCCGCTCCTGCGCTTCCGACATTGGTGCTCCCCCTACAATCACATTCCTAACCCTTCCGAAATGTTCTGAAGCTATCAGCCCCTCTATCTGGCTCGGCACGATAGCCACAAGATCTATCGCTCTGTCATCCCACCCATCCATCGATGCGGCCAGCGGACGGTTCGATGCTCTTTCGCACCACAATCGGCACCCCGCCTCCATAGCCCTTACCATCATCATCTTTCCGGCGATATAGTTGGCCGATAGCGGCACTACAAGCAGCGACTCACTGTTTATGCCGAAAAAACTGTTCGTAGCCCGTGCCGAAAGCACCATATCACTTTTCGGCAAAAGAATCCTTTTCGGCTTACCGGTCGACCCCGACGTGTGTGCCTCTATGCACTCACTGCCGTCACTCCACTTCTCATAAAACCCTTCGTACTCCCTATCCGCGTTATCTCTGAATGTCATACCAAAGATTTTCTCCTTTTCTCACCAGTGGNGACGGGAANTTTTCCACATACAATTCACCTGTACCTAAACCCTGCGGCATAGTCGGATTCTGCGACGCCACGAATTGCGCAAGCGCATTAAGT
>JAAVGC010000033.1 GCA_014800445.1 Bacteroidales bacterium
AAACATGCGCTTTTATGCACATATAGCATTTTTATGTGCATTTATTTGTTTTTACTATTCAAGAGTAATAGATTTGCGTAAAAACATTGCAAATTCTTAAAATTTTAAAAGATTTAATAATATTCCCTGCGGGAATGAATATATAGGATTGGTCATGGTAAACCCGTTAAGAAGTCAGTCAAGCACCGGTGGACGCCGCATGGCGGGAGCAAGAGCCTTGTGGCGTGCCAACGGAATGAAAGAGGAACAGATTGGCAAGCCTATAATTGCTGTCGTCAACTCTTTCACTCAGTTTGTGCCCGGACACGTGCATTTGCATGAGGTCGGACAACTTGTCAAGAAAGAAATCGAAAAACTCGGATGTTTTGCAGCCGAGTTCAACACCATTGCCATTGACGACGGAATAGCAATGGGACACGATGGAATGCTCTACTCACTCCCGTCGCGTGATCTGATTGCCGACAGTGTCGAGTATATGGTAAACGCCCACAAAGCCGATGCGATGGTGTGCATCTCCAACTGCGACAAGATCACCCCGGGAATGCTCATGGCAGCTATGCGCCTGAATATACCGACGATTTTCGTCTCCGGTGGTCCGATGGAAGCTGGCCGTCTCGGCGATCGATCTCTTGATCTCATCGATGTGATGGTTGATGCTGCCGATCCTACTGTCAGTGACGATGCTGTAGCTCTCCTTGAGAAAAAAGGCTGTCCTACCTGTGGTTCATGTTCTGGCATGTTCACTGCCAATTCAATGAACTCCCTTAACGAAGCAATAGGCCTCGCGCTTCCCGGCAACGGCACCGTTGTGGCCACCCACATCAACCGTAAGCAACTCTTCCGCAAGGCTGCAAAACAGATTGTAGAAAACACTTACGCCTATTACCGCGACGGTGATAACTCCGTGCTGCCCCGCTCAATAGCCACACGTCAAGCGATACTCAACGCCATGACACTCGACATAGCCATGGGTGGTTCCACCAATACGGTTCTCCATCTGCTTGCCATTGCTAATGAGGCCGATGTTGATTTCACTATGGACGACATTGATACCCTCTCACGCCGCACGCCGGTTCTCTGCAAGGTAGCACCCAATTCCACTTACCACATGCAGGATGTGAACCGCGCAGGAGGCATCTTGTCTATCATGTCATGCCTTGCTGAAGGAGGTCTGCTTGACACCTCGGTGAAGCGTGTCGACGGTCTGACACTCACGCAGGCGATCGATCGCTGGGCAGTAGACGGAAAAGACTTTACCGATGAAGCCGACGAGCTCTGGAAAAGTGACCCGGGTGAAAAGCACTCGCTCGAGATGGGTTCACAGATGTCCTACTACTCAGCTCTCGACACCGACCGTGTTTCGGGCTGCATCCGTGACCTTAACCATGCCTATGTCAACGACGGAGGTCTTGCCGTACTCCATGGCAACACNACGCTCTTCCGANNNGGCTGTGTGGTCAAAACGGCCGGAGTCGATGAGTCGCTTTTTCACTTTGANGGCCCTGCCAAAGTCTTTGAGTCACAGGATGAAGCTGTCGAAGCAATCCTCGGCGACCGTATCAAAGCCGGCGATGTCGTGGTGATCACTCATGAGGGTCCGAAAGGTGGCCCCGGTATGCAGGAAATGCTCTATCCCACAAGCTATATCAAGTCAAAGCATCTCGGCAAAGCGTGTGCCCTTATCACCGACGGACGTTTCTCCGGCGGCACATCGGGACTTTCAATCGGCCACATCTCTCCCGAGGCGGCAGCAGGCGGTGAAATAGGGCTTTTGCGCGACGGAGACATAATTACAATCGATATACCCTCACGTTCTATCTCAGTGAATCTCAGCGGGAACGAACTTTCTGCCCGACGCGCCGAGGAGGAAGCCCGTGGTAACGCAGCCTTCACTCCACGTCGACGCAANAGGCAGGTTAGCAAAGCACTACGCGCTTATGCGGCCATGGTTACATCGGCCGACAAAGGAGGCGTAAGAGGCGATATATGACCACTNTTTCAACTTTATATGGCAAAAAAAATCATCACCGGCAGTGAGGCTTTGTTAAGAAGTCTGGNTTGCGAGAAGGTCGATCTTGTGTTCGGTTATCCCGGCGGATCGATCATGCCGGTCTACGACAATCTNTACGATTACCGCGGCAAGATAAACCACATTCTCACCCGCCACGAGCAAGGTGCGATCCATGCNGCGCAGGGCTACGCGAGAGCNACCGGACGCCCCGGAGTAGTCATAGCCACATCCGGCCCCGGAGCCACNAACCTTATCACCGGCATTGCCGATGCCAAGATGGACTCCACCCCTCTTGTGGTTATNACCGGACAGGTTTCAACTACCAATCTCGGCTCCGANACNTTCCAGGAGACCGACATGATCGACATTACCAACCCGATCTCAAAATGGGCGATACAGGTACGAACAGCCGATGAAATCCCGTGGGCGGTAGCCCGCGCTTTCCACATCGCTTCGACCGGACGCCCCGGCCCGGTNATTATCGACATACCCAAGGACGCACAGACCGGNACCATGCACTGGGATGAATACCGCAGATGTGATTTCATCCGCTCNTATGAGCCNGTGCCGGAACTTGACTACGACAAGATTCANCTNGCGTGTGAGATTCTTGACACGGCCGAGAAGCCTCTCATGATCATCGGGCAGGGAGTGATTCTCTCTCACGCCGAGCAGGAAGTTATCGAGCTGATTGAGAAGGCCGATATTCCGGTTGCNTCCACGCTTCTCGGGCTGTCGGCAGTTCCCACTGCACACCCNCTCAACAAAGGCATGGTGGGGATGCACGGAAACCTCAGTGTCAATGTCTCCACAAATCAGGCCGATGTGATTCTTGCCGTGGGNATGAGATTTGACGACCGCGCTACCTCCAATCTTGAGACNTACGCACGGCAGGCACAGATCATCCACATCGATATCGATGCTTCNGAAATCGGCAANCTCGTTCACCCGGTTGTCCCGATCCATGCCGATGCGCGTCAGGCGCTCCGTGCCATCATTGANCGCATAAGCCCTGCAAAGCATACACGCTGGATTGAATCGTTCAGCCAGATAGATCAGGCCGAACAGGATATGGTCATCAACAATCAGCTTTACCGTGCCCCCGGATCNACCATCTCGATGGGCGAGGTCGTGCGCAAGATCTCCGATGCCACCGGCAACAAGGCGATCATGGCTACCGATGTGGGGCAGAATCAGATGTTCGGCGCACGCTACTTCCGTTTCTCCTCCACACGCAGCTGCATAACCTCAGGCGGACTCGGCACAATGGGGTTTGGANTTCCTGCTGCAATCGGCGCAAAACTTGCCATGCCCGACCGTGATGTGGTCGTGTTTGTAGGCGACGGNGGATTCCAGATGACCATGCAGGAACTCGGCACGATCATGGAGCACAAAATCCCGGTCAAGATCATCATTCTCAACAATGATTTCCTCGGCAACGTGCGCCAGTGGCAGGAACTGTTTTTCAACAACCGGTTCTCCTACACTCCCATGGTCAATCCCGACTTCATCAAGATCGCATCGGCCTACGGCATTGAGGGTGAAAGCGTGGCCGACCGCAGTCAGCTTGACGACGCAATAGCGCGTATGCTTGCCCATGACGGCCCTTACCTGCTGAACGTCAACATAGATCCCACCGACAAGATTTTCCCAATGATTCCCATCGGGGGCTCTATCGACAAGATGCTGCTTGCACCCAACTGTCTTTATGAAATACCTGTATTCCGTTGAATCTGAATTATTATGGAAAAGCAACTTTTCACAATCACAGTCTTCTCAGAGAATACAGTCGGAATTCTCAGCCTCATAGCGGTGGTCTACACGCGCCGCAACATCAACATCGAAAGCATCGGTGCGAGCCGCACATCCATTCCCGGCGTGATGAAAACGACCGTCACCTGCTACGCCCACCGTGCGATCATGGAGAAAATCGTGGCTCAGATAGAGAAAGAGATCTACGTAATCAAGGCATTCCTCTATACCGACGAGGACATCATCTGGCAGGAAGTCGCGCTTTACAAAGTCGCTACCGCCAGTCTGCTCAACGAGGAGTTTCTTGAAAAAATAATCCGCAGGCACAACGCCCGCATTCTCGATATCACAGAGGACTACACCGTGATTGAAAAATCGGGACACGGCGATGAAACCGAAGCCCTGTTTGAGGAACTTAAAGAGTACGGGCTACGTCAGTTCGTGCGTTCTGGTCCTGTGTGCGTCACTAAAGACCCCGTCGAGCACGTCACCGACTACCTCGCTCACCGTGATGCCTGTCACGCAAAGAAAGAAAATAAATAATTACCAAAATACCATTACATTACTATGGCAAAACTGAATTTTGGCGGTGTTGAGGAAACTGTTGTCACCCGCGATGAGTTTACACTTGAAAAAGCACACGAAGCACTTAAGGACGAGACTATAGCCGTGATCGGCTATGGTGTTCAGGGCCCGGGCCAGAGCCTNAATCTCCGCGACAACGGTTTCAACGTGATCGTCGGTCAGCGCCCCGGCAAGACATTTGATAAAGCTATAGCCGACGGATGGAAGCCGGGCGAAACGCTCTTCGGTATCGAGGAAGCATGTGAGAAGGCCACCATCATAATGTGTCTTCTCTCCGATGCCGCGGTTATATCCGTTTGGCCTCGCATAAAGCCCTATCTTACTGCCGGTAAAGCGTTGTATTTCTCTCACGGCTTCGGCATCACATGGAATGACCGCACTGGTGTCGTACCTCCCGCCGATGTCGACGTTATCATGGTTGCCCCTAAAGGCTCGGGAACTTCACTCCGCACCATGTTCCTTGAAAAACGCGGTCTCAACTCCTCGTTTGCGATCTATCAGGACTACACCGGCCGTGCACTTGAGCGCACGCTTGCCATTGGTATCGGCATAGGTTCCGGTTACCTCTTTGAAACCACCTTCCAGCGTGAGGCAGTGAGCGACCTCACTGGCGAGCGCGGCTCACTCATGGGTGCTATTCAGGGCCTTCTTCTCGCCCAGTATGAAGTGCTACGTGAAAACGGTCACACCCCCTCCGAGGCATTCAACGAGACTGTCGAGGAACTTACACAGTCGCTCATGCCGCTGTTTGCACAGAAAGGCATGGACTGGATGTATGCCAACTGCTCGACCACCGCACAGCGTGGCGCTCTTGACTGGATGGGCCCGTTCCACGATGCCATCAAACCTGTCGTTCAACAACTTTACCAGAGCGTGAAGGAGGGTACTGAGGCACAGAAATCTATAGATTCCAACTCACGCCCCGACTATCGTGACCGTCTTGAAGAAGAACTTAAAGCTCTACGTGAAAGCGAAATGTGGCAGACTGCAGTGACAGTGCGCAAGCTCCGTCCCGAGAACAACTGACGCCCAAAGTTTGCCAGAATATCTTGACAGATATTGCGACAAACTATTCATTCAATCATTTATATGCCCCGAGGGAGAGTGTTATTGAGTGGCGCTCTCCCTCNCTTTTGCTATCTTTGCATAAAAAGAAGATAATTATGTCAGATTCTGTTTTTCACCGCAGCCGTCTGCTTCTCGGCGATGACGGCATGGACGCNCTTGCCAAAGCGCGTGTGATCGTCTTCGGTATCGGAGGTGTGGGNAGCTGGTGTGTNGAGAGNCTTGTGCGCACCGGCCTTTGCAACATT
>JAAVGC010000034.1 GCA_014800445.1 Bacteroidales bacterium
CACCGATGAGCCCGGTATTCAGGTCTACACTGGCAACTTCCTTGACTCAACCGTGACAGGCAAAAATGGCATTGTCTACAATCCCCGCAATGCAATCTGCCTTGAGACGCAGAAGTTCCCCGACACCCCCAACAAGCCCGAGTGGCCGTCGGCTGCTATCTCGCCCGAGAAACCCTATTCAAGCCACACCGTATTCAGCTTCTCGGTTCAGGAGTAAGCTGAAATCACGCGGCATTGTCAGGCCGTTGTGTTAAAAATATGCGGAATCTGCCCTTTTAATGGGTGGATTCCGCTTTTTATTTGTCATTACAATTTAATCACGTTATCTTTACAACATTGACAAATATAATCCGATTTATGATTACTTCTTCTGCTACCACCATATATCACCGTTTGTTTATTATTATTGTATCTTTTCTCATGATGCCGGCAAGCCTTTGTTGGGCCGTCGACGATGAGGATGATGACGATATTTTATCAGATTCAGTTGCTTCTGACACAACAAATATATCTGAGCGTCCTTTGCTTTTGGTGATCAACAGCTACAACGAGACGTGGCAGGGAATTGTGGATCTTGATCCGATAATTAAATCTGCAAGCGAGCACCGTTTAAGAGTCAATGTCGAGCATCTCGAGATTGTACGTATGGTCAATGATTCGATTTATGATTTGNTGTCCGATGCGCTCTTCGATAAGTATAAGGATGAAAAACCGTCTTATGTGGTGATAGCNGGCGGAATGGGAACAACCTTTATAAATCGCATACGCCAGGAATGGGGCGACCAGATTCCATTGGTGTTTATTGGTGTAACCGATGAGGTTGGAGATCGTGAGGACTACTACACAAGTTCCGATGATTTTGTTGATTTCTCCACATGGCAGTCACTTGATTCGGTCTATGCTGGAGCCAATCTGCTATATGTGTCCCANCCATTTTTCCCGGAAAAGACAGTTGATCTTATGGTAAAAACTGTTTCTGATTTGNATGAAGTGGTGTTTGTGGGCGATAATAAGTGGATAAATCGCTATCTTAACTATCGGTTACGCAATTATATCAAAGATAAATATCCCAANCTGAAATATAATTGGACGCTATGTGACAGTCCTGANAACCGNGAGATTGTAAATGACATTACCTATAATTACAAGAAAGGAAGAGGNATCATTATGAGCACATGGAACTATGTGCGTCCATCACTGCTCGGAATACCGGTACTTGTCATACAGGATTACAACTCTATAGCCACATCACCTAATCCGATATTTGCACTCACCCCCATGTATCTTAAGACAGGAGTAGTGGGCGGACACTTCTATGATGAGAATATTCTGAGGCAGAATATCCAGAGTGCGATTGACCACATGGTGACTGATGAATATCTCGATACGATTCCTAACATAACTGTTGAGAAAAGTGTCAGTGTCATTGACTACGACCAGTANAACCGACGGAAACATGCCTTTGGAGCTATACCTGATGATGTTGTGATCCTGAATGCACCGCAATCATTCTGGGATCGCTATCAGTGGATTATTATTATTGTCATCATAGTCATTGTTGCGCTTGTGATTGTGATGTATATTATTACTAAAGATCAGAGAGCCCACATCAGGTTAAACAACCGNCTCGAAAANATCNTGCANGGAATGCCGGTGGCGTTCATGGCTGTGGACGTGAATTTGGATGAAAATAAAAAGATTAAGTCCTACAGCTTTGGCAAGACAAATGAGCGTTATCGCAGCATATTGCTTGAGAACAACCTTGCCATTAAGAAAGGTCAGTTCTATGANGATACACGCAAGTTGCTATTAGATAGGGTGCAGNACNCTTTCCTTGCCCCTGCCGNTCAGAAGACGATTACCTACACAAAGTATTTCCCGAAGTCCGGCAAAACCTACGAGTGGCTCTTCAAGCCCGACACNGAGATTGACCGCTGTTATGTCTATGGTGTGGATATCAGTGAACTTGCGGCATCACGGCGTAATCTGGCTGCNGCAAAGAGTCAGATGGAGATCGCGCTTCTTTCGGCGAGACTTATTCCATGGATATGGGACATCGCTGAAAAGCGGNTTGCCTACGATCGCATCAGGACTACAAAGGACGGTAGTGTTGTCTCNCGCAGAGGCTACATTGANAATCGCCGTCTTGTCAGCCTCATTCACCCCGATGACCGCATCAAGCTTGCAAAAAATTTCAATGATCTNGCTTCCGGTAAAATCAAGAGATGGGAAGGAGATATGCGCATTGCTTCCACCGCTTCCGCATCTGCGACCTATTACAATACAAAAATAACAGCACTTGCACTTGAGACCGATGAAGATGGAAAAGCCCTCACGATAAGNGGAGCCATACTTATGGAAAATCTTATTGATGATAAGCATCTGAACAACAATGCCGAGNCTACCGGNGCTCGTAACTCTCAGGCAGCTGCTGNTCTCGCGGAGATAAGCAAGAATATAATCATAGTGGAGCCTTATGAGAGTAACTACATCCTTTACGANGCCATACTCTCAAATAAATTCACGACTCATCGNGCAGCATCTGCCGATGATATCAACNGCCTTCTCAATGATGTGGTTCCTGGAGTGGTGATAATCAATATCGACACCGAGACAGANGAGGATATTNTAAACATCCTGGAAACGGTCAAATCACGTTANCCGAAAGTTCAGATTGTTGCAATTACATCCCGTGCGACATCTCTCAACTCGGTCAAAGCTGATATAAGAAAAAGCTTCGTGTCAGTGCTCACCCTCCCCGTCACCCCTCGCAGTCTCATGGGTGAGATCTCCCGTCTCCTCCACGTCTGACCCCTATCGCATTATCCTCCCCCCAGCCCGTGAAACGGGCGTCACAACTGTCAGCACCGGGTGACCGCAGGGAACCCGGTGTAAGCAGCATATCTCCTAATGAGCTGCGGATCAGCAAAACAACCGTTGCATAGGGGCGTGCGCCAGCACACCCATTATCGCTTTATGTTTGTAATGCCCCCCTGCGAGAGTAGGGACGCACGGCTCGTGCGTCCTCCCGACTATCAGCGTGCAAAGCACGCGACTCATCTATCTAAAAATCAAGAAGACCAATCATTTATTTTCCACATACTTGCTCACAAGTTCCTTATATCTTTTGCTATTTACAAAATCGCTGATCCAGATATTCATGGAGTCGAGAAGCACGGAATCCTCCTTGTTTATTGTCCATCCCTTTAATTGCGAGAATGACAGATCCACCGAAGTGTCAAGTTGCGGATAGTCAGCGGCCATGCGTTGTGCTACGAATTGCCCTGCCGCCGCACGCGGTATGTCACCCAAAACCACTGAGATTAAAAGCTGTTCTTCGGTGTGTTCAGTATCCTCATGCACGTGGATTGTATCACCGATCTCGCGTCCTAATGTATGTAGGCGTGATACTACGGGAGTTCCGGCGGCAGCCCACACATCCTTTCCGCCCAACTCCTGCTGCGACCTTACGGCTACATTACCGGCTGAGTCCGTCATCTGCACAAGCACCTGTTTGTCACGGTACACCGGCATGGTGAAGCCATACCTCTCTTTGAGCGATGCAGTCACAGGCATGTCGGAGACAACCATGTCATATCTTCCGCTGGTCAGTTTCGACAGAGCATCGGGAAGCGAGCTGAAAGCGTTTATTTTCACAGGCACATTATGAGCCCGTGCGATTTCCATGAGTATCTCGTAACCGAAACCATCAAGTGAGTCCGATGCTGTCGAGAGTGTCATGGGCGATAGCTCGATAGCCACATTCAAAGTGTCACCTCCGGCGCGTTCGTCGGTCACGCTTACAACCGGTACACTGCATAACCTCATGAGATACGACGTGCCGGTTGCTGCTGCGCAAATGGCCGTAATCATGAGCGTGATTCGCAGGAGGCGGTATCGTGAAACCGTCCTGACGGAAGAATGATGGGTAAATTTGGATCGCCTCATCAGTTGCGGAATTCTATCGACAGGCCGAGTTGGAAACGCCGTGGGTTAAGTGGATAATTCGGAAGTGAGAAATAATCCGGCTTACCGAAGAGTCCTTGGTTGACGTGCGACATCATCACATAGAAGCGTGTGCGTCCGAGTTTCATGTTCAGATAGGCGTTCATAAACGGGAAACCGCCGCATTCCACTTCATCCTGCGTGTAGAATGTCATGGTAGCAGGCTGATATCCGTAGGCTTTGTATTTTGTGTAGAAATCGCAGTCAACACCCATCTGTACCGATAGCACACGTGCGATTTTGAAGAGGACGTAAAGATTGCTGTTGATTGCTATCGAAGGCATGGGCAATACAGCCTTGTCCGAAGTCTTCTGCCATATAACACGGTTGTTCCAGTGCAGGGCNCGGTATGCCAGATCCTGATAGAGCTGAAATGTAACAACCTGTATGTTGCCGCCGTACTGTGTCGGCAGGCACTCATTGTTGAAATAGACCAGATTCTGTATATTCTCCACATCGGCTGAGATGCGTGTTTTGGTGAGCGGAAAAGCGATATCTCCACCAACCTTTACGCGTCTCGTTTTACCGAAATNATTTTCCCAAATGAAGTGATTGGAAATATAATTCTCTGCGAAGTACGATGGAGTTGAATTGGTNAACCGGCCTCTCACATTCACGTTCAGGGAGTCGCGGCCGAGTGGTATACGGGTTTCGGCATGACCGTCGAGAAGCACATCGCCCGCAGTTCGTCCCGAGACGCCGAGTTCTCCCGTAGCACCGTAGTGCAGAATTGATCCCTGTTGTTTTGTCAGTTGTGCACCTATTGTCAGGCGGCCGTCCTTCTTCTTTTCTATAGGGATAGGCCCGTCGTAATCGGTCAGCGAGCCGCGATCCTCAAGAAACAGGGCGGAGTCGGCATTCTGTTTGTACGACCGCAGGTCAAATGTAGCATACGCCGATAGACCGAACTTGGCGTATTTGTTGAAACCTTCAAGAAGCGAGAGACCCACTGTGTTGCTTACCGACGAGTAAGCCGTATGATCCTGCGTGCCGTCTTCGTCAAGATAAGTATTCTCCCAGAAGCTTTGATCCTGCGACGCATTTGTGTTGCGGAANCGGTGTTTACCCTCTTTCCAGTTGAAAGTGTAGATAATCGCGGTTACAGGCACAAACTCCATGCGATCAACTGTATCTTCCTCAGTAGTGATGTCCTTCCAGAATCCGAGTTTATAGCGGCCGTTGATGTAGACGTCGGTTCCCTTGTTGCGGTTGGAAGCTCGGTTTAGCTGGGTCGGTATGTTTTTGGGGTCGATCGATGTTGAGCCGCCCTGCATCTCCTCAGGATTTGTGATGTACCTGTCATCCGTGATGCCGCCGTTCTCTTTGTTGAGAAGATTGTAGTGATAGTGATAGGCCTGTATATCAAATCTGTCACCGATGTACGAAGTCGAGAATCCCCATGTGAAGCATTTGGCGGCCTGATTGTCATAGCTTCCTTTTGAATAAAGATAGTCTGCCAGTGCTCCTATTTGCAGTCGCTTGTTCACATTACCGGAGAACACTGCATTCAGTCTGTCTTGTGAATTGTAGCGGCCGCCACCGAAATTGTAGCTCAGGAATGTCAGCGGAATGCGCGAGTTGTAATAACGCATNTTCGACTGTGACGGAAGCCATGCCTCGAGAGCGTCTTTGAAAAAAAAGTCGCTCATGCTGCTCCGCTCGGTGAAAATCATGTTGATACCGGGACCACCGAGATTTCCTGTCGTGGCGTAAGCCGGACTNAAAGCCGACGGAATTGACTGCAACGAGTAGTTGATATAGTTGGTGTCCACCACGGCAGGTTCTTGAAAGCCGAGTGGTTCGATGAGCTTCCAGGAATACACCTGAGGTTCGATATTTTGGGTGTGGCTGTGCGACGATGTTTCGCTCTGGCGGCCTGAAGCCGATTGGGCATTGGCGGCAAAGTTGACCGTCAACACCAGTATCACAGAGCATATATATCCGTAAATCTGCTTCAAAATAAATCGTAGATAAGAGAGTGTGTAAGAACTTATATCTCGCAAATTTACACAAAAAAAACGACTTGAAATTGCGAAATTGGCAAGTCGATGCGTTTACGACGGCAGAAATCTCACGTTGATCTGGTGCGTCGGATTCAATATCAGTTTGGCCGCACGTTGTATGTCGCTGGGTGTTAGTGCGAAGTANCGCGACATGACCTCCCTTGAATCTCGACCGTAGATTTCATTCTGTGCCATGTCCAGGCAGCGTGCAAGGCAGCCTATGTTGTCAAGAGTACGGGCGCTTTCATAGAGATTTATAGCTCGTTGAAGTGTGGCATCATCCACACCCTCAGTTACCAGGGAAGCCACCTCATGTTCGATGGCTTTNGTTGCCTCCTCCGGGTCAACCCCGTCACGCAGTTTTGCGTTGATGTGTAGCAGTCCCGGATCACGGCTTCCGTCAATCGAAGCGTCGATATTGTGATACATGTCNGTGCTCCTCACCAATCGCTCGTAGAGCAGTGATGATGTGCCTGTTCCGAGGATATCCGAGAGAATGTCCGCCGCAACATAGTCCGGTGAGTCCTGGCCGGGCATAGGGTAGTTNAGTGCGATAAGAGCCGATGGCACGTTTCCTGTAGTCTCTGCATAGCGCGGTGCATCGGGCAGCGGTTCTGATGGAAGATTGCGTGTCGTTGTGGGGCGGTCAGGAATTGACTCAAACCATTTCTCGGCGAGACGCATGGTCTCCTCCCACGAGATGTTGCCGCACACCGAGAGAACTGCTCGCGATGGAGAGTAGTGTGTGAAGTAGAAATCCTTAACATCGTCGAGGGTAGCCGATGCAACATGGTCGGGAGTGAGCCCGATTACCGGCCAGCGGTAGGGGTGCGCCTTGAATGCCGTGGAGCGCACGACGTGACTTAGAGTGCCGTAAGGACGGTTAAGGCATTGCTGCTTGAATTCTTCGATAACCACTCCCTTCTGCACGTCGAGCGTCTTCTGTGAGAAAGCGGGCGAGATCATGCGGTCACTTTCGAGCCAGAAGGCTGTCTCCACGTTATGGGCGGGAATTAGGTCGTAGTAACAGGTCAGGTCAGGCGAGGTCCATGCATTGTCGGTTCCTCCTGCACGTTCGATCTCACGGTCAAATGAAGGGATGTTGACCGAACCGCCGAACATTAGATGCTCCATCAGGTGTGCTATGCCTGTGAGTTCCTGACGTTCATCCGCCGACCCTGTGTCATAGATGACGGACAGTGCCACCATGGTGGTGGCACTGTCGTAAGAGTGGATGACGCGCAGACCGTTGGAAAGTCTGGCGCGGTTGATTTCATGCATTGGCTGCTATCTTCAATTCACGACATTCATCGAAATAATGCGCACATCATCCTTCGGGCGGTCATTGCGGTCAGTCTCGACCTTCTGGATCTTGTCCACCACATCCATCCCTTTGGTCACTTCGCCAAACACGGTATAGGCACCGTCGAGATGCGGTGTGCCGCCAATGGTGGTGTAGTCCTGACGAGCCTGCTCCGAGAGTTTGGCAGGATTTTCTGCAGCTTTCTTCTCAGCCTCCGCGATAAGCTCCTCCTGAAGTTTCTGGAGACCGGCCTGATCGCGGTTCTTGCGCAGTTCCTTCACCTTGTCGGCTTGCTTTTGGGCAAGTTCCTGAAAGATGGTGCTNACCTGTTGCATCTGCATGTTGCGCTCCATCTGTGTCAGGGTCGAGTCATTGAAAACCTTGCCTGTCACGATGTAGAACTGTGAGCCCGATGATCGGCGCTCCGGATTCACGTTGTCGCCTGTGCGGGCGGCTGCGAGAGCGCCACGCTTGTGGTAGTGATTTGGATAGTCGATCTCGGCAGCAAGAGTGTAACCGGGATCGCCTTCGCCGAGCATTTTACCGGCNGGGGCGGTACGGCTGTCAGGATCACCTGCCTGCACCATGAAGTCATTTATCACGCGGTGAAATAGAGTTCCGTCGTAATATCCTTCCTTGGCGAGCTTTACGAAGTTGTCGCGGTGTCCCGGAGTGTCGCCGAAAAGACGCACCTGAATGTCACCCANCGTGGTCTTGATATCGACAAGGATATCATTTGGCGATATCGTGCTATCTCCTGGCTGTGTCGTTGTCATGTCGATAGAGTTATCGCTGTCGGTTTTCACTGAATTGCCGCTGCCGGTGCAGCCCGAGAGAGCTGTCACAGTGAGACATAGAAACCCGAAGCGCTGAAATTTATTCATTGTGTCGTGTCAGTGGAAAATTTTTCTCAGAGCCGGTCGGGGAAGACGCGTTTGTATATGCGCCGGAAATTGTCGTCATTAGCCGTCAGTTCCGACGCATGTTCCTTGTAGTCTTTCCCCCATAGGCTTTCGAGGAGATCACCTATGTAGCGGCGTTCGCGGTCACGCTCTATGGCACCTTTGACGAGCCGGTCGATAGGCTCGGCGTATGCCACGGGATCAATGGCGGTGAGATACCGCGCGGCACTGACGCAGAATTGGCCGTTAAGATCAGCCCGCATGAGCAGGTCGGTCACTTTTTGGATTGCAGGGCCATCTAACTGGTCGATGTGGTTGGCGATATACTCGTATGCTGCCAGCCCGTCTGTGGCATTTTCAAGCCTTTGAAGGTCGTCGTTGGTCATTGCTCTGAAAATTGTTGTTTATGCAAAGAGAGGTGAGGGATATACTCCTTCTTTGGTGAGCTCTGCAAATTTCTCCACAACCGATGGACGGTCAGCGGCGTATGTAACACCAAACCACTTGCTGTCCGTGTCAAGAACCTTCACCGTAGCCTCTCCGCTGTTGATGAGAGTATCGATGGCAAGAGGAATGAAGAATTCTGCTTTCGGCTTTTCTATATTGGAATCAAGGAACTTCTTGAACTCGCGCTCTGAATAGTCGAAGTAATCCGGAGTAAAGCCCCACAGATTCATTGATACCGGAGTGGCGGGATCAAGTTTCTGCTCTTTGCCCTCCTCGTCGGTGAAGACGATTTCATGTTCGGGATTGTAGGAGATTGCTGTGCGCTCAACAACCGATGTGAGAAGACCATCCTTGGTCTCGCAAACGCCGCGGGCAACAGAGCCGTTCTCTGTCATAGTGTTGCCCACACGGAAACCTACCATGCAGTAGTCACCCTTGCGGTCATGCTCGCGTGAGAGCTCTTTGGCGATAACCTCAAATGCGTTGCGGCCGTAGAAGTCATCGGCATTGATCACTGCAAACGGTTCTTTGATTACGTCCTTACCCATCAGCACAGCGTGGTTTGTGCCCCAGGGTTTGGTGCGATCTGCAGGGCAAGTGTAACCCTCTGGAAGAGCATCAGTCGACTGGAACACGACTTCCACAGGAATGTGTCCTTCATATTTCTTGAGAACTTTCTCGCGGAAGTCCTGCTCGAAGTCCTTGCGGATTACGAATACGATTTTTCCGAATCCGGCCTTGATGGCATCGTAAATCGAGTAGTCCATGATTGTCTCACCGGAAGGGCCGAGCGGATCAAGTTGCTTGAGGCCTCCATAGCGGCTGCCCATGCCGGCTGCCAGCACAAAGAGTGTAGGTTTCATCTTAGAATTTATATCTGATTAGGCGTTGTTAAGCTTTGAAGCTGAAGACGATGGTTTCATCAAACACCTCTCCTTCACGGAGTATCGTGTTGGGGAAGTTGGGATGATTCGGGCTGTCGGGGAAATGCTGGCACTCGAGTGCTACACCCTCGCGGTTCTGATATGGACGCCCTTCGGGGTTTAGTGGGGTCTCGCCGCCAAACCAGTTGGCGGTGTAGAGCTGCACTGCCGGTTGNGTGGTCGAGATGGTGAGNTCGCGGCCGGTCTTCGGNTCACGCAGCCAAGCTATCGGGGCCAGACGTCCTGGCACCCAGCTGTCGGCCACAAAACAGTGGTCATATCCGCGTCCTATGTGCAGGGCTTCGAAGTCCTCGTTGATGTCACGTCCTATTGCCTTGGCAGTAGTGAAGTCCATCGGCGTTCCCTCTACTGTGGCGATCTCGCCTGTAGGTATCTGTCCCTCGTCGGTTGGAAGCCAGCGTGAGCATGCCAGTTTCAGTTCATGATCAAGTATGTCACCGCTGTTCTCACCAGCCAGATTGAAGTAAGTGTGGTTGGTGAGGTTGAGGATTGTGGGAGCGTCGGTAACACCGGTATAGTGGATTGTCAGCTCATTGTTGTCATTCCACGTGTAGGCCACTCTCACGTCGAGAGCACCGGGATAACCCTCCTCGCCGTCGGGACTTATGCGGGTGAATGCCACTGTGTCGTCATCCTCTACCGTTGTGTCCCATATTCTGTTCTGGAAACCCGTCGGGCCGCCGTGCAGATGGTGCGGGCCATTGGTGGCTTTGAGCTTGTACTCCTTGCCATCGATNGAGAATGTGGCGTTGGCTATGCGGTTGGCATAGCGACCCGGTGTCTTGCCTGCGCAGGGACCGTCGGCCATGAAGTCGGCGGGATCGGCGTAGGTTGTGATCACGTTATCTATGTTGCCGGCAG
The DNA here is from genome assembly GCA_014800445.1 of Bacteroidales bacterium. GTDB lineage: Bacteria > Bacteroidota > Bacteroidia > Bacteroidales > Muribaculaceae > JAFLTL01. The sequence goes on from JAAVGC010000034.1 coordinate 10,466, forward strand.
CGTCGGGGACATTGATTGCCGTCACTCCAGCACCCAAGGAGCTGAGCACTACGCTCGCTCCATGGGAGTTGGTGATGGTGGCAAGTGTGATTTCCCCATATTTTGAGGCTACCTTTTCGATTTTTACTGCCATGTGTGTATGAGTTAAGGAAGAGTAGGGGAGNGGGCTTAACCGATNCGGTGTGCGCCGTCGCTGATCACTACGTCATAGACGCGGGGNTCGTGCCCNTACTTGGCTGCGAACTTCTCGCGGGCTGTAGCAANGAACTTGTCGTAAAGCTCATCCTTCACNAGGTTGATGGTGCAGCCGCCGAAGCCGCCACCCATGATGCGTGAGCCGGTCACNCCGCACTCCTTGGCGATGTCGTTGAGGAAATCGAGCTCTTCGCATGAAACNTCGTAGTCTGCCGACAGGCCGTGGTGGGTCTCATACATGCGCTTGCCCACGGTCTCGTAGTCGCCACGGATAAGAGCGTCGCACACGTCAAGTACTCTCTGTTTCTCGCCGATTACAAATTTTGCACGGCTGTAATCCTCGGCACTGATTTCATCCTTGATTGAATCAAGCATTTCCATTGTGGCGTCGCGCAGGGTTTCGATACCGAGCTTGGCAGCCACGCGCTCACACGATTCACGACGCTTGTTGTAGGGAGAATCCACCAGTTCGTGCTTAACCACTGAGTCAAGAAGCACAAGTTTGTAGCCTACGGGATCAAACGGGAAGTACTCATATTCGCTTGAACGGCAGTCNAGTCGCATCAGGTTNCCCTTCTTGCCGAAGATCGAAGCNAACTGGTCCATGATACCGCAGTTCACACCACAGTAGTTGTGTTCGGTGCTCTGGCCGATGCGGGCGAGCTCGAATTTATCTATCTTATTGTCGTTGAACAAGTCATTCAGCGCAAATGCGAAGCAGCTCTCAAGAGCGGCCGATGATGACAGGCCTGCGCCCAGAGGAATATTACCTGCAAATACTGCGTCAAAACCTTCTACTTTGCCACCGCGCTTGATGATCTCGCGGCACACGCCGAAGATATAGCGGGCCCACTGCTGTGCCGGAGCATCCTCCTCGTTGAGGCCAAACTCCACATACTCGTCAATGTCAATCGAGTAAACACGCACTTTGTCAAGACCGTTAGGCTTGATTTCAGCTTCAATCACTTTGTCGATAGCTCCGGGAAACACAAAGCCGCCATTGTAGTCGGTGTGTTCGCCTATAAGGTTGATACGGCCTGACGATGCGTAGCGTACGCCCTCGACGCCGAAGCGGTTTTTGAACTCTGCTCTGATTTTGCTGTCCATGATATAGATAATTTTTGAGATTTGTCAATTTTGATTGTTGGGTGAGAATATTCTCTGTAGCAAATATAACAAAACCCGCCGTTAATCGCGGCGGGTTTTATGAAAAATTATGAGAAAATNAATCTCAGTAATACCTTTTTTGTACTATGCGTATTCAATAAATCGCTTACTGTCCGAGATATGCTTTCAGATGCTTGCTGCGTGGCCCTTTCAGCCGACGGATAGCTTTCTCCTTGATCTGGCGGACACGCTCGCGGGTTAGGTCAAATTTCGCACCTATCTCCTCGAGAGTCATTTCCTGGCAGCCGATGCCGAAGAACATTTTGAGAATCTCACGCTCACGCTCATGAAGCTGACGCAGGGCGCGCTCCACTTCGCGCGACAAGGATTCCTGATTAAGCGAAGCGTCGGCCGAGGGGGAATCGTCGTTCGACAGCACATCGAGCAGGCTGTTGTCCTCACCCTCCACAAAAGGTGCGTCAACTGAGATCGNACGNCCTGANACNTTNAGNGTNTCNGCAATTTTNTCNACNGGNACATCNAGNGNNNCGGCAAGNTCCTCNGGTGAGGGGCGACGCTCGTTCTCCTGTTCGAACTTNGATAGTGCTTTACTTATCTTGTTGAGAGTTCCTACCTGATTGAGCGGCAGGCGCACGATACGCGACTGCTCGGCGAGTGCCTGGAGGATCGACTGGCGGATCCACCACACTGCGTAGGAAATGAATTTGAAACCTCGTGTCTCGTCGAATTTCTGAGCGGCCTTGATCAGACCCATGTTGCCCTCATTGATAAGGTCGGGCAGACTCAGACCCTGATTCTGGTATTGCTTGGCCACAGAAACCACGAAACGCAGGTTGGCGCGTGTGAGCTTGTCAAGGGCTCTTTCGTCACCCTGTTTAATGCGCTGGGCAAGCTCGACTTCCTCCTCTACGGTAATCAGATCCTCGCGGCCTATTTCCTGGAGATATTTGTCGAGAGATGCGCTCTCGCGATTTGTGATTGAACGTGTAATCTTCAGCTGTCTCATGGTTCGTCTCTTTCTTTTCGCGGATGTTAAACGCGCGAAATTACAAAAAATCTAACAATTTCCGGCTATTAAAAGCCTTCTAATTTTGTTAAACTTTGCCAAACCACAGTCCGTCAGTGGATAATTCTTTACTTGAAAACCGAGAGGACTGGACGTCCGATCCACACCTGCGGAGTCTCGAGACCAAAGATGTGGGCGATGGTGGGAGCGATATCAAACTGCATCATGCTTTCAGGTATCTCGTTGCCACCTTTGCGTACCCCCTTACCGAGAATTATAAACGGGGTTTCCATCTCTTGCATCGTCTTTCCGCCGTGTCCCTTGCCGATTCCGCCATGATCGGCAGTGACAATGATGATGGAATTGTCATATATGCCGGCATCCTTCGTTGCTTGCACTATTTCGGCAACACATGAGTCAAGCTCATGTAGTTTGGCATAATACTGCGGAGTGTCGTGCCCGGCACCATGTCCGACGTGGTCAGGCTCATCATACACGATATTGAGCAGAGTTGGCTTCGCCGACTTGATGTAGTCACATGCAGCAGCAGTTGTTGACTGATTTAGCGGTTTCTCGCTTATTATCTGGTCGAGATTGAGGGCAAGAGTGTCACACACATATCTTATACCGTCCCATTCCGCGATATTGCCTATCACGGCCTCGGGATGCTGTTGGCGAAGCAGGCCGAACATTGTTGGGAAAATACCATCCTCGTCCACGATGCGTGACGGGAGCTCAGGCACTCTTGATCCCCATTCTGTATAGCCGTGAAGCTCAGGTCCGGCTCCCATATACATCGATGCCCAGTTCACTGCGCTCGACGACGGAAGTACTGACCGTTTTTTTAGTGTGTAGCAGCCATCTTTCGCCATGTTCTTGATGTTGGGCATGTCGGCTTTGTCATAGCTGTAGGCTCCCCAGCCGTCAAGACCGATGAGGATTACATGCTCGGCGATTGGCTCTGAGGCACTGATCGACATTGGTGACAGGACTGCGAATAACGCTGTCGCTGCAGTTGCAAGGAATTTCATGGATGTTGGATCTGTGAGGTTTGTGTAGTTGTAATTAGTGGATTATTTGTAGGATATCCAGCGCACGATCTCACGCAGAGTCGGCTTCTTGCCGTACATGAATATACCTACACGATAAACTTTGGCGGCACACCATATCGCACCGAAAATCGATGCGTATAGAAGCACTGCCGAAATGGCGATTTGCCACACCGGAATGCCAAATGGTATGCGGGCCATCATCACCATGGGCGATGTGAAAGGTATCATTGACAGCCATGACACAAGTGCCGAGTTAGGTGCGCTTGCAACCGAAGTGGAGGCAAGCATGGCGATGATGATAGGCATGATGATCACGGTCTGAAGCTGAGAGGCATCCTGAATGTTGTCTACGGCTGAACCTACGGCGGCAAAAAGCGAAGCGTACAGCAGGAAGCCGCCTACAAGGAAGATGATGAGCCAGAANAATAANTGGATGACGAATGTCGGATTAGTTATTGTGGCCATTGCGCTCACGAGTTCTACGTCTGCGGCTTCAGTGATCTGCGCCCCGGTTTGCATGGCTTGAATGTCTGTCAGCATCTCAGGTGAAAGCAGCGTAGGCAGCACGATAACCGACATCACAAACAGGCACACCGCCCATATCATTATCTGCGTTATCGCCACAAGTCCTATTCCGGCTATCTTTCCTGTGAGCAGTTGGGTGGGTTTGATTGACGAAACTATTACTTCGAGGACGCGGTTGGATTTCTCCTCGACAATACTTTGCATCACCTGAATGCCATAGAGAAGCAGGAAGAAATAGAGCAACATGCTCATGATTATGCCCATGATGGCGCTGAACTCGGTTGGCATCGAGTCATTATCGTCACGGTCAATACGCATGATATTAAGTGATACATCACACTTAACGCTGTCGAGGATCTTGGGTAGATCGTTTATGTTGTATTCCAGCAGGCGTTCGGTCTTGATGGCGTCGTTGATCTGTGATGTTACTTCCTGCTCAAATTTTAGATTGCTTGACGAGTTAAGTATCAGATCGATGCGTTCGGGTGCTCCCTTGTTGATCAGGTCAGAGGTTATCACAAGGTATCCGTCGATGTTGTCATTTGTTTCAGAGGTGCCTGCNGGAGCCTCGGCCATTTCAACGAACTTAACACTTTCGCCCGACTGTAGCCTTGGAAAAATTTTTCCGGAAGTGTCCACTACTCCAAGTGTGATNGTTTCGGGAGTTGTGGCTTGTTGTATNANCACCGGNGCAAGCATTAGCGCNACCATGAGNAGNGGCATTAGCAATGTGGAGATTATGAAGGATTTTTTTGAAACCCTCTCCATNTATTCGCGCTGAACNACGATTAGAAATCTATGCATGTCTCAGAGTGTGAGATGTTGGTCAATGTGATTTTTCAGATGGCTGTTGCATCAGTCGGAAGTGCCGGNAGATTGTGGCGGTTNACGGCATCGATNAATATNTCGTCCATCGANGGNAGNTCGCGGTTGAANGACTCGATGTCGACCAGNCGGTTGGCNGTNTCTATNACCTTTGCNGTNGGTATGTCGGGGAGTATNTTCAGCCTTAGACGTGTCACNTCNGGATCNGNNGTNTCGAANCGCCGCATNGAATCTTTNTCGACAAAGGGCANNAGNGCTTCGGCAAGNNCATTNCCGTCNCCTCTGAANGTNAGCGACAGGCGNCCTTTTCCGGCCTCGTTGCGTATNTCGGCNACNCGTCCGGTGAGTATGTTNTGNGATCGGTCGATCAGTGTTATGTGGTCGCACACTTTTTCCACACTCTCCATGTTGTGTGTCGAGAAAATCACGGTTGAACCNGCATCNCGCAGTCTGAGTATTTCCTCTTTCAAAAGATTTGCGTTAATCGGATCAAANCCCGAAAACGGCTCGTCGAATATCAATAATTTTGGTTGATGAAGCACTGTGACGATAAACTGNACTTTCTGTGCCATGCCCTTCGACAGTTCTTCAACCTTTTTCCCCCACCAGTCCATGATACCGAAGCGGGTGAACCATTCATGCAGTCGTTTGGTCGCTTCCGCTTTGCTCAGGCCCTTGAGGCGTGCAAAGAAAAGCGCCTGNTCTCCCACTTTCATCTTCTTGTACAGACCTCGCTCCTCAGGAAGATATCCTATATTGTTTACATCGTCGGCNTTTAGAGGATGTCCGTTGAAAGTGACTGATCCTGAATCTGGTGCTGTGATATGGTTGATGATACGCAGTAATGTCGTTTTTCCGGCTCCATTGGGTCCGAGCAGACCATATACACAACCTTCCGGCACATTCAACGANATGTCGGAGAGTGCCTGGTGACCGCTGAAACTCTTTGAAACGTTGTTGATTTCGAGGATATTCATGTAGATTATAGTCGGTTGAATATTTGATTTTGTGGAGTTAGACGCAAATGACACTTCAATAGTTTCATCCTGTTGTCACAATTTCCAGAATGTCTTTGAGAAAAGCACAATGACAGAGTAGATTTCCAGACGTCCGGTCAGCATGAGAAACGACAGAATTCATTTGCCTATGTCGGGTACTGCCACATACTCTCCTCCAAGACCGGTATTTCCCGTACACGATACCGCGGTATAAAAGGAATCGAAATACGATAGCCCCATTATTGAAAGAGCTATGGCTCCCACAACCATGATGCCGATGTAGATAAGTATAAAAGCGATGGTTTTGGTGATGATGTCGCTTGGAAGCACATTGCTTGATATCGAGATTCCCTTGATGATATTGGGGTGAATAAAACGGTATACCTCGTTACGCACAAAGCGGTTCACGATGATGACTCGATCAAGTTTNGCTCCTCCCGACGTTGAACCGGCGCACCCTCCCATCATCATGAGCAGCAGGATGATCATCATGCTTGCTGGNCCCCANGCGCNGTAGTCACCTATCGTATATCCTGTTGATGTTATNGTCGATACAACCTGAAACAAGGCGTTCATTGCCGCATCTTCCCAGCTCATGGTCTGCACGTTAAGCAATATCAGCACCATCAAGATAATTGTNAGTATTCCTATTGCCTTACAGTAAACCTGAAACACCTCGTTGGTGGTAAGTGATTTCACTGATCCGGTGAGTGCTTTGATCATGAGAGTAAAGTTCACACCGCCTATAAACATGAATATCATGATCACAACTGTGATGTAGGTCGAGTGCCATGCACCTATGCTTTCGGCACGTGTTGACAGACCNCCGGTGGAGACNGTCGATAGTGCGTGACAGATGCTTTCAAAAGTATTCATGGGNCCCAGCCATAGCAGGAATGTCAGCGAAACAGTGAGTATTAAATATATACCCCAAAGCCGTTTTGCTGTGGAACTGATGCGNGGAGTGAGCTTGTCATGTGTGATACCGGTTACCTCTGTGTTGTAGAGATGCACCCCACCGGCCGAGTTGAGCATNGGGATTACTGCAAGCGTAAACAGGATGATACCAAGACCGCCGATCCACTGAAGCACGCTGCGCCAGATCAGTATACCATGTGAAAGGGAAGCGGGATCGGCGATGATTGAGACACCGGTTGTAGTGAAACCCGACATTGCCTCGAAGAAACCATCGGTTACCGACATGTGTGTTGAACCGAAGATAAACGGAATCATGCCGAAAATTGAGAACACGATCCAGGTAAGCGACGTCACAAGTATGCTCTCGCGTTTGCGCAGTGATTTATTGCGAGGATGTATATACTGGTTAAGTATAAACCCGCATATTGCTGTTACGCAAGCCGATATCAGAAACGGTATGGCGTCCGATTCTTTGTATATGAAAGAGGTGATGCAGGGTACAAGAAAAAACACCGATTCGATCATAAGAAGCCATCCCTCGACTTTGAGAAGTACGGGGAAGTTTATCAGGCTGGTTTTAGTCTTATGGAGATATGAGTGTCTCACGTGAATAGGCGTTCGATTTCATGGAGATAGCCGCCGAGACAGAACACCACGGCCTGGTCGCCGGGCTGTACTACGGTATTACCGCTAACAAGCATACCCTTGCCATCGCGGATTATACCGGCAAGAGTCATCTCGCGACTTAGTTTCAGATTCTTTATCGGAGCCGACGTGATNTTTGATCCGGCACGTGTCTCTATCTGGGCTACTTCTGCATCAGTGAAGGCAAGGCAGCGGCTTGTCGAACCGTCGGCGTCAAGCAGGAGCTGGAATATCTTTGCCGACGCGAGAAGTTTCTTGTTGATGACCGTGCCGATGTTTAGTGCTTCCGCTTCACCCACAAATTGGATATTCTCCACTTCGGCAACCGATTTCTGCACCCCGAATTCCTTTGCGGTCAGGCAGGCGAGTATGTTGGCTTCTGAACTGTCGCTTAGGGCGATGAATGCGTCCGTGTGGGCTATATCGGCTTCGGTCAGCACATCGTTGTCTCTTGCGTCACCATGGATTATTTCCACTTCATCCGGTAGTGTTTCAGCAAGATAGTTGCAACGCGTCCGGTCATTCTCTATGATTTTGAACTTGTATTCATTTCCGGCGAGGGCGATAAGTCTTATAGCGATGCGTGACCCTCCCATGATTGTCACACGCTTCACCTTGTAGTGTTCCTTGCCACACAGGAGGCGTATGTCGTCGATATGTTGTTTCGTGGAGGTGAAATACACGATATCGTTTTCAAGGATTATATCGTCGCCGCGCGGAATGATGGATTCATGTCTTCGTCTGATAGCCGAGACGTGGAAATTGTGGTTGACGCGCGTAAGATTCTTTAGCTCTTGACCGATAATGCTTGCGCCTGAATGCACTTTTACCCCGACAAGTATGATTTCTCCGCCGTGAAGTTCAAACCAATGTCTTGCCCATGAGTGTCGGAGGGCGGTGAGGATTTCTTCTGCGGCGAGATATTCAGGATAAATTGTGTGGTCTACCCCGATCGTGCGGAAAAACTCTGCCGGCTTTTCCGTCATCATTTCATAATTGTCGATGCGTGCGACAGTGGATTTGGCTCCGAGCCAGTTTGCCATTGCGCACGCTGTGATGTTTGTTGATTCAAACGGAGTTACGGCAATAAACAGATCGGCCTTTCCTGCTGATGCCTCCTGAAGTGTCTTCAGCGATGCGGGACTGCCGCCCAGAGTCATAAGATTGTAGTTGGAGTCGAGCACACTGAGTTTGCTTCGGTCAGAATCGACCAAAACGATCTCCTGGTTTTCAAGCGATAACAGCTTGGCAAGGTGTGTGCCGACATCCCCGGCTCCAGCTATGACGATCTTCATGCTTTTGCAGCTTTGATTATAGCATCGGAGATTGACTCTGCGTCAATTCCACATATCCGCTGAAGCTGTGGCACAGTGCCATGCTGGACGAAATTCTCGGCAGGCAATCCCNCGCGTGTCACGGGGATGGAAACATTGTTTTCAGTGAGCCACTCGGCAATTGCCGATCCCAGACCACCGTTGACCGATGCATCCTCCACAGTGATGATCGGGCATCCTTTAGCCACGATTTCACGCATCATCGATTCATCAAGTGGCTTGAGCCAGATTGCATCATAGTGTGCCGCGCTCACACCAGCTTTCTCAGCGGCGATATCGATTGCGCGTTTCACTTCATCAGCTATGGTTCCGATTGAAACAACCGTAACCTGATCTCCATCGCGNAGCTTCTCTCCTTTGCCCACTTCCATCTGCTTCATCTCGTTCTGCCAGTCACCGATTTTCCCACCGCCGCGCGGATACCGTATGGCTATCGGTCCATTGATGGCATCAGGTAGTTGTGCTGTGTAGAGTAGATTGCGCAGAGCATGTTCGTCACGTGGCGCAGCGATAGTCATTCCAGGCACCGAGCGCATATAGGCGAGGTCAAACGCACCATGATGCGTAGCACCATCGTCACCGACAAGTCCGGCGCGGTCAATGCAGAACACAACCTTAAGCTTCTGAATCGCCACATCGTGAATTATCTGGTCATAGGCTCGCTGGAGGAAAGAGGAATAAATAGCCACAAAGGGAATCTGTCCCTCCTTGGCAAGGCCGCCTGCAAATGTCACGGCATGTCCTTCTGATATACCGACGTCAAACACACGCTCAGGCATTGCCTTCTGCATGATCGACATTGAAGTGCCCGATGACATGGCCGCCGTTATGCCGATTATTTTGTCATTCTTTTTCGCAAGCTCAAGTAATGTTTCTCCGAACACATCCTGAAACTTTGGCGTTGCATCGGTTTGCTGTGAGGCAAACCGCACACCTGATACCGGGTCAAACTTGCCGGGTGCATGCCACGACGACGGATCCTTTTCGGCGGCAGGCATTCCTTTGCCCTTTATGGTGCGCAGGTGTATGATGCGTGGCCCCTGAAGATCGCGTATATCGCTGAAGGCATCTATAAGCATGTCAAGATCGTGGCCGTCAAGAGGTCCGAAATAGCGTATGTTGAGTCCCTCAAAGATATTCTGGCGTTTGCCTATGATTGACTTTATACTATTGTTGAAACGCAGGATGAAGTCCTTTCGGCTGTCATTGAGCACACCGATNTTCTTGAGCCATCCAAACGTCTTGTAACGCAGTGTATTATAAGTCTTCGACGTGTGAATCTTTCCCAGATATCTGTGCAGTGAACCGACATTGGTGTCGATTGACATATTATTGTCGTTCAAGACAATAATCAGATTGTTTGGAGTATTGGCGGCATTATTGAGTCCTTCAAATGCCAGTCCGCCCGATATTGATGCGTCACCGATGACTGCTATTACTTTGCGGTCAGGGCTTTCATTTTTCAGACGGGTAGCCACAGCCATGCCCAGGGCAGCCGAAATCGAATTTGAGGCGTGTCCGGCAACAAATGTGTCATATTCGCTCTCTGCGGGAGTGGGGAAACCGCTTATACCGTTAAGTTTGCGATTGGTGTGAAACTTATCGCGTCGTCCTGTTATGAGCTTATGGCCGTAGGCCTGATGTCCCACATCCCACACAATGCGGTCATAGGGAGTGTCAAACACATAATGTAGAGCTACAGTAAGCTCCACAGTACCTAAGCTTGAGGCGAAATGACCGGGATTTTCAGCGAGAGTCTCGATCAGAAATCCTCTTATCTCTCCACACAGATCCTTAAGTTGTTTGCGGGAGAGTTGCTTCAGATCGGCAGGGGTGTCTACTTTAGAGAGTAGGGGATACCTGTCTTTATTTATTGTGTGCTGATCCATCTCGGCGATATTTCTTATAAAGGGGTACAAATACAACTATGCCTGAAGCTGCGATTACAAATATAGTATAGAGAGTTATGCGCTCCGATGACATGATCAGCAGGGTGCATATCGCTATCCACAAGGCGGCGATGAAGCAAAATCTGATAATCTGCGGAGTCGTCATAGCGTATGAGGCAGTTGGAATTGGTTGTTGTGTTAAGCTCAGTCGGCATTGCGCCTGACCTGACTAATTATGCAAAAGTAACAATATTTTTCATAAGAAAAAAGATGGTCTCTGTCTCAGAGACCATCTTGAAACCTAAAACCTAAATTCTGACTCTTAATGCCGGAAAACG
>JAAVGC010000035.1 GCA_014800445.1 Bacteroidales bacterium
CTTTTAAGCCAAGCGGGGTGTAGCTCAGCCAGGTTAGAGTACGCGTCTGGGGGGCGTGTGGTCGGAAGTTCGAATCTTCTCACCCCGACAGAATTAAGGGCGGTTATCAGAAATGATGACCGCCCTTAATCGTTGTTTGTNATTTGCTTAGATGGTGCGGAGTGTCTCGGCGATGACGCGTGGAAAATGGGCTTGCTCGAGCTCGTGGATCTTTGCGGCTACATCATCGGGGGTGTCGGTGGGATTNACCGCAACCGTGGCTTGAAAGATGATGCTGCCCTGATCGTAGTTTTCGTTGACATGATGGATTGTTATTCCNGTCTCTTTCTCGCCGGCTGCAACCACCGCCTCNTGCACATGGTGGCCATACATGNCTTTGCCGCCGAATTTCGGAAGTAGGGCAGGGTGGATGTTGACGATGCGTCCCTGGTAACGATTCACGAGATATTCAGGCACTTTCAGGAGGAATCCGGCGAGGACGATAAAGTTGATACCGTAGNCATCGAGCAGCGGAAGCNTTACCTCGGGATTGTTGAATTCGGCACGTGAAAGGACTGTGGACGGAANGTTGAGTTTCTTNGCNCGCTCNAGTGCGTAGGCGTCGGCACGGTTGCTGATCACGATTGCCACTTCGGTGTCGAGTGCTTTGTTGGTCTGGAAGTAGCGGATGATGTTTTCGGCATTTGTGCCGCTACCTGANACNAAGATTGCGAGTTTATTCATGTGCGGGATGGTCTATTTGAAATTAATGGGACGCACGAGCCGTGCGTCCCTACTTTATTGATTGCCTGTCGNTTTTTGNGTTATTCGGGGCAGTTGTCGGCGTCGGCGCGCTCCTGCATGCGCTTGATGCGTGCGTCAAGGTCGGGGTGCGACGAGAAGAGCTGGTTGATCTTTGATGTCTTGGTTGAACCACCCTGTTCTTCCTGAATGGCTTTCAGGCGCATGAATGATTTTGACATGGAGCGTGGGTTCTTGCCGTGGTCGCGAAGGAACTCATAACCGTAGTCATCGGCGGCGCGCTCGGCTTTCTGTGAATAGGTGGCCGACACGAGAGCCTCGGAGAGTGATCCAAGCTGCGANTCGGTGAGTGCGGCAGCCTTGTCGGAAGTCGCGCTCACGGCATCCTTGAGAGCAGAGGTGAGGAGTGCCTGCTTGAATGCGTTTTTAGAGTCGTGGTGAGCAACGTGTCCAATCTCGTGACCAATGACACCGAGGAGCTCTTCGTCGCTCATAATGTCCATCAGAGATGAAAAAACGCGCACAGATCCGTCGGCGCATGCAAAGGCATTTACATCGGTGACGAAGTAGACCTTGAAGTTAAGGGGGAGCCCTTCGACGGAGGTGAGTCCGTTGGTGAGGCTGTCGATACGTGCGGCGTAGGCGGCAGTCTGGGGATCGTCGAGCTTGCAGACNCGGTTGTTGGCATCCATCCAGTCAATATACTCTTTGACGTATTCACTCATCTGCTTGTCGGACAGAGTGGCAGCCTGCACAGCTTTGGATGCTGCACCAAGTGTTTTTTTATTAACCAGTTTACCAAGCTGAGCCTGAGCAGGTGAGGCGGCGCAGCAAGCAATTGCAATAAGAATGAAAATTTTGCTAATCAGCTTCATAGGTTTGTGTATTGGTTGTGTTAAGTGTTTATTTGTTGCAAATATATGATTTAAATTGCAAAGTAGCGTGCGTCGGGTGAGGCGAGCAACATTCCCGTGGTGGTTGCCTGAGGGGAGAGCGCACCGTTTTCGGTGAGTGTGATTCCGGCCGAAGCGTAGTCGAGAATCTTATCGAAGTCAAACACAAGNGCCTGATCGGGGAGTGAGGGATAACCCACGGCGGGACGTATGCCGCGGTACCGGTGACTCATGAATGTGGCTGGATCAAGTGTCTCAAGTGGGGAGTAGCCCCAAAGCGAACTGCGCACCCGGTGGTGTATAAGCTCTGTGGAGGCTTCGGCGAGGCGATCGGCAAGCGATTGCAACAGCAGCGTTTCGTATTCGTCGCCGCTCTGCTTGGCTGCATCAACNGCATCGGCAATCTGCCCGGCGGTGGTGACGAAGAAGAATCCGGCGAAGTCGGGAGCTTCTGAGGATATGAAATCGGCTAATGCAAGCTGTTTCCCCGAGGGTGAGGGGGTGAGCTGACGTGGGGTGACGATAGGCACCTCGCGTCCGTCGGGCAGGGTGACGGTGATAGTCTCACCGGATGACACAGCTGGCAGAAGCGCAACACGGGCGTGAAGCGTCATGGAGCTTATTGCGGCAAGGCGCCGGCGTGCTTCCTTGATAAGCTGCATGGCTTCGGCGGCACGTCCGCGGTCGGCTTCGGGTACGGCAGCAAGCCACTGGGCGCGGCAATGGTCACAGCCGTCAATATCGGTGAATGATGCGAGAGATGGTGGTAGTCCCCATGCTTTCAGGAAGGCTCTCCAGTTGATGTAGGGTGCGGCTTCGGCAACATGGACTTCAATGTCGGTTATTCCAGGCATGAGCGGTTGCGGCGACGGGGNAGTGGTGATGTGGCGAAGCTTGCGAGCTTCGTCAAGTGTGAGGCGCGTGGATTCACGGTGCTTCCGGTTGTAGTCGTCGCGCAGGTGNCGCTGAGTTTCGCGGAGTGAATCGCGTGCCTCGGCTGAGGTGTCGCCTAAGAAACGGGAAGCTACGCCGGGGAGTGTCGCGGCATCGGAGGTGTGTATGACAGATCCCGACGGGTAGGCGGGGGCTATCTTGACAGCTGTGTGCAGATCGGATGTAGTAGCACCGCCCACGAACAGGGGCATTGTCATGCCTGTTTCCTGCATCATGGACGCGAGTGTGACCATCTCGCCAAGCGAGGGGGTTATGAGTCCGCTGACACCTATCGCGTCGGCATCGTTATGCTGCGCGCTGTTGAGAATTTTCTCAGGATCGACCATCACACCGAGGTCAATAACGTCCCAGCCGTTGCAACGCATGATTACTGCGACGATGTTTTTGCCGATGTCGTGAACGTCGCCCTTGACGGTGGCAAGCACCATGCGCGGACGGGTCGATGTGCTACCGGTGCCGTCGGAAGTCCCGGAGGTAATGTAGGGAGTGAGAATGTCGACAGCATGCTTCATGACACGCGCGCTCCTGACGACCTGCGGCAGAAACATACGTCCTTCGCCGAAAAGCTGCCCGACAGTGTTCATCCCCTCCATGAGCGGCCCGTTGATTATATCGACGGCTTTTCTACCATTGCGTTCAACCTCGTCGAGAAGCAGGGATTCAAGCCCGTCGGTATCGCCACGCAGAACTTTTGCTGCCAACTGCTCGTCGGGTGTNAGCTGTGCGACGGGTTGAGCGNTGGGGGTAGTAGAGAGGGGAGAGGTGTTTTTTTCCTCAAGTATCTCCGATGCGACTTCTATAAGGCGTTCGGATGCCTGTGGGCCCGGTTTGCGCCACAGCACGTCGTCGATGGCCTCGCTGAGATCGGTCGGGATATCATCGGGGGATGGTAGTGCCGCCGCATTGACAATAGCCATGTCCATGCCAAGCGGAATCGCACGTCGGAGGAAAAGCGCGTGCATGGCCTCGCGCACTTTGTTGTTGCCGCGGAATGAGAAAGAGAGGTTGCTTAGTCCGCCGGAAATTTTGACTCCGGGCATGGTCTCTTTTATCCACTTCACAGAGTCGAGAAAGTCGGCGGCGAGGTTGTCATGCTCGGGCATTCCGGTTGCTACGGCGAGTATATTGGGGTCGAAGATGATTTCCCACGGATGGAATCCTACCTGCGAAGATGTAAGCAACGCATAGGCTCTCGCCAGAATTTCCTTGCGGCGGGGGAGTGTGGTGGCCTGCCCTTTCTCGTCGAATGCCATTATGACCGGCACAGCTCCGAGAGCTTTGATGGCGGCTGCTTTGCTGATGAAGGTTTCCTCTCCCTCTTTGAGTGAGATGGAGTTGACGATTGCGCGTCCCTGAAGCAGCTTTAGTGCTGCGGTGATGACGTTGAAGTCGGAGGAGTCGATCATCAGTGGCACAGCCGATGTGACGGGATCGGCTGATAGTGCCCTGACAAATTTTTTCATCTCAGCCGTCGCATCGAGCATAGCATCGTCGAGATTTATGTCAAGCACACGTGCTCCCGATTCAATCTGCTGGCGGGCAATGGAGACGGTTTCCTCGGTGTTGCCTTCCTTGATAAGGCGGAGAAATTTACGGCTTCCTGCCACGTTGCATCGCTCACCGACGTTAAGGAAGTTGTTTTCGGGCACAACATCAAGCGCATCGAGTCCTGAGAGATGTAGTACCGGTGTGATAGCGGGAATGGCGCGTGGGGGTACATCCGAGACTGCTTTTGCAATTTCCCTGATATGGTCGGGGGTAGTGCCACAGCATCCTCCCACGAAGTTAAGCATACCCTTTTCAGCCAGAGGACGTATCTTTTCAGCCATGCTNTCAGGATGTTCGCTGTAGCATCCCATCTCGTCGGGCAGTCCGGCATTGGGGTACATTCCCACTGNGCATGGNAGCTTCTGGAGGTCAAGAAGGGGGGAGCGCATTCCCTCGACTCCAAANCTACAGTTTAGTGAAAATCCCCAGGGTTCAACATGGCCGAGCGCCGCAGTNAATGCCTCGAGCGTCATGCCCGAGAGAGTGCGTCCNGCCTCGGCAAGCGTTACGGAAATGATAACCGGAAGGCGGACTCCCGTGCGGAGCATGGCCTGTGTTGCTCCAAATGCAGCAGCTTTGGCATTGAGGGCATCATAGCACGTCTCGATAATAAGGAGGTCGGCACCNCCGTTTATGAGGTTNTCGGCCTGAACGCCGATTGTCTCGGCAAGCGAGTCGAAATCGGCTGACTCNTCGCCAAGGGTGGCCGCCATAGTGAGAGATTTGCCCGTCGGGCCAATGCTTCCGGCTACCCAGACGTTGCGGCCCGGGTGGTTGCGCATGAATGTATCGGCCGCCTCGCGTGCAACGTTGGCCGCGGCAAAGGCGATTTCTCCGGAGATATTCTCCAGCCCATAATCGGCAAGCGANTAACGGTTGGAGTTGAATGAATTTGTCTCGATNATGTCGGCTCCCGCCTCAAGGTAGGCTGTGTGTATNTGCTTTATTCTTTCGGGTTGTGTGATGGAAAGAATGTCGTTGCAGCCTATGAGCGGGAGAGTGTGCGAGGNAAATCTGTGGCCACGGAAAGCTGTTTCATTCAAGCCCATGCGCATAATCATCGTTCCCATAGCTCCATCGAGAATGAGTATGCGTTTTGCCGCCTCATCACAGAGAGAGGCATAGGAGGGGAGATATGCTATATCTGACAGGGATTTTGTCATCGCTTGAATGTTGGCTTTAGATGTGACTTTGAGGAAACGGTGTGTATCCTCTCTTATTTTGTGAGCACGGCCTTTGAGGGTGGCAGTGTGGAGTTGCGGTTGTCGACTGCATCGACTACTTCATGGGCGAGGTGGGCGAAAGCCTGGGCGGTTATGTTGCTGTCGAGCGCAACTGGACGACCGCTGTCGCCGCTGTCGCATATCACTTCTGTTACGGGAATCTGTGCGAGCAGTGGCACGCCGAGTTCATTGGCGAGATTCGCCGCTCCTTCTTTGCCGAAGATGTAGTAGCGCTCCTCGGGGTGACGCTCAGGTGTGAACCATGCCATATTCTCGACCACGCCGAGAACGGGCACGTTGATCTTGGGCTCGCGGAACATGGCTATGCCCTTACGCGCATCGGCAAGCGCCACTTCCTGCGGTGTGCTCACGATGACCGCTCCTGTGATGGGGAGCTGCTGCACGAGCGTGAGATGTATATCGGACGTCCCGGGGGGCATGTCGATGAGGAAATAATCCAGTTCTCCCCAATCAACATCGCTTATGAGCTGCTTGAGGGCATTGGATGCCATTGCACCGCGCCAGATCACGGCGTTGTTCTTGTCGACGAGGAAGCCGATTGAAAGGATTTTTACTCCATAGCGTTCGGCGGGGATGATGAGGTCACGACCATCGACTTTGTGCATGTAGAGCTGATAGTCCTCGATACCGAACATTTTGGGTACCGACGGGCCGAAGATGTCGGCATCGAGCAGCCCGACTTTGTAGCCCTCGGCGGCAAGCGCGACAGCAAGGTTGGCGGCTACAGTGGATTTTCCTACTCCGCCTTTGCCAGATGAAACCGCTATGATATTCTTAACATCCTTGAGCGGCTGATCGGACACCGGAGCAAGTTGCTGGCGGTAGATGGGGGTTACATTTCCCTTTATATCAAGCTCAGGATCGCCGAATGTGTTGACGGCTGTTTCGGCTGCCTTGATGATTGACTTTACAAACGGATCGGTGGGACGGTCGAAATGGATGTTGACGCACACTTTGTTTCCGTCGACAGTGATGTCATCGGGCTGTACCATTTCAGACTCGACAATGTTTTTTCCGGTTCCGGGGTAACGGACGTTGGTGAGTGCCTGAAGCACTATCTGCTTTTTATCCATTTCAATTTGTTATTCCTGATCGGTGGAGTGAATGTTTCCCTGAATCACACCGCGGGAGTAGGAGCGGTAGGTGTCGTGGGGAATTGTGTCGGCTGCCGGAGGCTCTTCGAGCGATTTTCCGGCGGGCAGAGTGAAAGAGAGGTATTTTATCGTGAGGCCGCGTGAGAGCCACTGCTTTTCGTAGTGAGTCTGTATGTCGGTGAGTGCGGGATCGAGTCCGGTGGATTTTTCTTTATTGTAAAGGTCGTCTACCGAAGCAATCGGAGCGATGCCGTTATGGTCGAGCAGCATCGAAGTGTAGGCAAAAAGGAATGGGGAGTCGGTCTTCAGGTTTATTGTGCCGGCAGGGGAGAGGATCTGGGCATAGAGATCGAGCATGCGTGTGGCAGTGAGACGCTTGCGGGCTTTCTGCATCTGCGGATCGGGGAATGTGATCCACAATGATGCGACTTCTCCCGGAGAGAANAAGTTGGGTATCAGNTCAATGTCGGTGCGCAGAAATGCCACATTCTTCAGCCCGAGTGCTTCGGCCTGTTTTGCTCCTGTCCACATGCGTGCGCCTTTAATGTCGACTCCTATGAAGTTGCGGTTGGGGAACCGGCGCGCGAGTCCTACGGTGTATTCNCCCTTACCACATCCGAGCTCAAGGGTGATGGGATTGTCGTTTCCGAAGAATTCTGCCCATTTTCCACGTAAGGGGAATCCNCCGAGCCTGTTCAGTTCGGCCCAGGGATACTGAAAGACGAAGTCGAGCGACTTCATCTCGCTAAATTTCTTGAGTTTGTTTTTGCCCATAACTATAATGCAAATGTACTACAAAAAAGGAAATGTAGCAGACATCGGCTGAAGTTAACCGCATGATAAATTTTATGTGATGTAATAGGAAGTTGTGTATAGCTTTATTGAAATGTGCCTGACATAACGTAATGCTCATTCAATAGTAAAATATCAGCCACTTAGGTTTGGGCTAAATGGCTGATTGTTTTGGGAAACGATGGATCCTTCAGATAGAGCAGACCTTAGGATAACCCTGTGATCTTATTGTCGATAAAATCGATTTTAGTGGCACTGGGAATCTTGGGTAATCCCGGCATACGCAACATGTTACCGGCTGAGACTACTATAAATCCGGCTCCATTATTGACTTCGATGTTAGTAATGGTAAAAGTAGTCTTGTCGGGTGTGGTTGTGGGAATATCAACATCGTCATTCATAGAATACTGGGTCTTGGCGATGCAAACGTCGTAGTCGGCAAACATCGGATTGGAAGCAATGCTTTCAATAGTTTCGGCCAGACCGTCCTTGATTACTATATTCAGTGTTTCAGGATTATAGCCGTAAACTTTGGTCAGTATATTCTCGATTTTTGTAATCAGACTACTGCTTTTCTCGTAGGTGTGGGTTTTGTTGTTCTTACCGGAAGCAGAAATAGTCTCAACAACCTTTCGTGCCAACCCGATTGCTCCGTCGCCACCGTGGGCAAAACATGTGTTGAACTCAAATGCTATGTCATGCTGCTTACAGAAATCGACAAGAGATTTCTTATCGGCCTCAGTGTCTTTGTCCATGTGGACATTGCAGGTCACTACAACATTAAATCCGTGCTTCTTCAACATGTTGTAGTGGGCAAGCAGATTGCCGTAGCCATCAGCAATGTTTCCGGTAAACTGTTTTAATCCGGGTATTGTGCATACCAATACCACGCATTTCAGTTCATCAGAAATTCCCATCCTGCGACACTTAATGTTCCAGAATTTCTCAGCACCTAATTCGGCAGCAAAACCGGCTTCGGTCACTACATAATCGCAGAGTGTCATGCCGAGCTTGGTGGCGACTACCGAGTTGCATCCGTGTGCGATGTTGGCGAATGGACCACCGTGAATTATGACGGGGTTGTTTTCGAGCGACTGCACAATATTGGGCTTGAATGCTTCGGATAGCAGAGCAATCAGTGACCCTGTAATATTAAGTTCTTTTGCATACAGGTATGTTCCGTCCTTATATTCGGCCAAGATGATATTGTCGAGTCGCTGACGCAATTCCTCGATATTATTGGATAAGCAAAAGATCGCCATGATTTCAGAAGCCGGTGTAATATTGAAACCGGTCTGAACCATGTCGGTATCTTTAGGAGAGATCTTATAATAGATACGTCGCAATGACCTGTCGTTTATATCGAGACACCTCTTAAACAGTAGCCGCTTAATGTTTTCACGAATCTCGGCATTGTGGTAGAGATGATTGTCGAGAGCGGCCGCCAGCATATTGTTTGCACAGGTAATAGCATGGAAATCACCGGTGAAATGGAAGTTGATCTTTTCCATCGGCACAACCTGTGAATATCCGCCACCACAAGCNCCGCCTTTCATGCCAAAACAAGGTCCCAAGGAAGGCTCACGCAGGACGGCGATTGATGATTTGCCTAACTTGCGCAATCCATCATTCAACCCTATCGATACAGTAGTCTTGCCAATTCCGGCTTTTGTGGGTGTAATAGCCGTAACTAATATAAGGTTGCTATGTTTAATTTTGTCCTCATCTATATAGGTATATGAAATCTTACCCATGTCCTTGCCGTAGGGTTCGATCATAGACTCATATTCAGCTCCAAGAATAGTCTTTATGTCCTTAATGTTGGCTGACTGTGCAATTTCTATATCTGATAACATGGCTGTGGTTGTTGTGTTTANTAANCCTGATTACAACTGTTTGATTAATAAAGATTGCTCTTTATGCAAAGATAANTTTTTTCTAATAATTTTTCTGCGAAATATTTGTTTTATTGTTCCTATTTACTTTTATTTGTGATAATTGAAGTACTTAAAATCAATACCAATGATTAAGTTGTTAATTTCTGCAACCCTTGCGTTGCCACTGCTTGTTGGTTGTGCAAGCAGAGAGAATGTTCAGGATGTGCCTGTGGCGGATGTTAGTCCTATTCCGACTAAGCCATCAAGTGAACTGGTAAGATCGTTTGTTGAGAACAATGCCTTTATTGATCTGGATGTTAAGGCTGTGATTTATGGACAGATCAATGCCGCATCGCGCACAGAGAATAACTTAACAGAGGAAGACTTTGCAAAAATGCAGGCTGCTATTTATAGGTTTTACAAGCACGTGTCGATTGTTGACAGCCAGTATGTGTGGGATTTGAATAGCGGAGCTGAAATAAATATCTCAGAAGATATATATAATGCTTTTGTCGGCAGTTTGCAAGAAGGTAATGCTCAGATAAGAGAATGGAACGCGAAAGGGGAGAGGGTTGAATTAGGTAAGATTACGGAGGAATATCTGGANTCGTTGCTCAACTAAGGATATATGAAATATGTGTGAGCCNCGGGCAAATATGTCCGGGGCTNTTTGATATATGAAAATCTCCCGCTTCGCAGTCCTGATTAAGGAGAGCAAGGCGGGAGTTCCAGAGAAAAATATATATGGTTGCTGTGGTTATGCGAGATCCTGTGCTTTGTTCTTTGCCATTTCAGAGATCTTGGCGGCCTTGTCGGAAACGGTGTTCAGTGCGTCGGCCGAAAAATCCTTTAGTGCATCCTTGGCCTGATCTACTTTATCGGACAGCTTGTCCTTGATGCCTGCGACTTTGTCGGCCATCTGGTCCTTGATATTACCGAATGCAGCCTGCGCCTGGCCTGCCATAGCGCTTGCCTGATCTTTGGTCTGCGCCAGCTGATCTTTTGCCTGATCCTTGAGCTGGTCAAACTTTGCTTGTGCGGCTACCTTTGCTGAATCCATAGAAACCTTAGCTGATTCAGCTGAAATCTCGCCTGCGGTGTCGGCGATAATCTGATTAATGTTTGTGTTCATAGTATTGAGATGTCTTTTTAAGTGTCATTTGATAATAAAACATCACGGTTGGTCATAATGTTTTGATGTGATGCTATTTTGTGCTTTTTTAATATTGTGGTAAAGTGAGGTTATGTGTCTGTTATATANNGANGTAGTGGAAATTTGTGGCTCTGAGAATTGATTATTTTTGTTTTTGTGCAAACCTGTGCGTGGTTTGTTGAATTTATGAGTTAATTGGGGTTAACTGTTGTTAAATTGGATTAACAGTTCCGGGTGGTGTGTAATTGCGGGCAAACTCTTATCTTTGAAAGAATATTATTCCAGATGATATGAATTCATTTCAATGGACGGTGGCAGGCACTGCTGAACTGCCTGCCTTGAATTATGGTCGCCTTGAAGCGTGGCTTGATGAGGTGACCCGGCATCACGGAAAGCTCGTGGGAGATCTTAATTATATTTTCTGCGACGATGAGGAGATATTGCGTGTAAACCGGCAGTTTCTCGATCACGATTACTATACTGATATAATTACTTTCGACCGTACGGGTAGGGGAGTGGTGCGTGGCGACATGTATATCTCGCTTGACACGGTTAAAAGCAATTCGGAGGAGAGGAGTTGTGATTATGCCGAAGAGCTCAACCGGGTTATAGTGCATGGTGTGCTTCATCTATGCGGTATCAATGACAAAGGTCCCGGAGAGCGTGAGATTATGGAGAAACATGAGAACGATGCTCTGAAGATGCTTGAAGCAATCTCGCAAAAATAGAGAATTGACGTATCAATGAAATTTGATTTTGATATAATAGTGGTTGGCGCCGGCCATGCCGGGTGTGAGGCCGCCCGAAGTGCAGCGCTTCTGGGATCCTCGGTGCTTCTTGTCACGATGGATCTTAACAAGATTGCGCAGATGAGNTGCAATCCGGCTATAGGAGGTATTGCAAAAGGGCAGATCGTGAGAGAAATCGATGCCCTGGGTGGATTTACAGGTATTGCTACTGATCGCTCGTCGATCCAGTTCAGGATGCTGAATCTGTCGAAGGGTCCTTCGGTGTGGAGTCCGCGTTCGCAGTGCGACCGCATGGCGTTCAGCCAGGAATGGCGCAGGGAACTTGAGTCGATACCGAGGCTCACTTTCTGGCAGGATTCGGTGGTTCGGCTTGTNGTTGACGATGCNGGTAANGCTGCCGGNGTGGTGACTTCGCTTGGTGTGAAATTTACCTCTAAGGCGGTTGTGATAACTGCCGGAACGTTTCTTGACGGACTGATGCACATGGGNCGTCACATGTGGGAAGGTGGAAGAATCTCCGAGCCTGCGAGCCACGGTCTCGGTGATGANCTGGCTGCGTTGGGAATAAGAACCGGCCGGATGAAAACCGGTACTCCGGTGCGNCTGGACGGACGAACAATAAAATGGGAGNTTGCTGAGGTGCAGCCTNTGGAGAAGACTACNGGTAAATTCAGNTTTTTACCGGAAGAAAAATCTCATCTCACCCAGCGCGAATGCTATACCGTGCAGACCAATGAGGAGACTCACCGAGCCATAAGGGAGGGGTTGCCTGACTCGCCACTCTACAACGGGCAGATCAATAGTGTGGGGCCACGCTATTGTCCGAGTATAGAAACTAAAATCGTCACGTTTCCCGACAGGACATCGCACCTGCTTCACATAGAGCCGGAGGGTGCCGACACGGCGGAGTGCTATCTTAACGGCTTTTCTTCATCGCTGCCATTTGATGTGCAGCTCCGGGCATTGCGCACGATTCCGGCGCTTGCCGATGCGCAGATGTATCGTCCGGGGTATGCTATAGAGTATACTTATTTTGATCCGACACAGCTCCATCATTCGCTTGAATCGAAGATGTGCACAGGGTTGTATCTTGCCGGTCAGGTCAACGGTACGACGGGCTATGAGGAGGCGGCCGCCCAGGGGTTGATCGCAGGTATCAATGCCCACCGCAAAACGCAAGGAGATGATGCCATCGTGCTGCAGCGCGATCAGGCGTATATAGGGGTTCTGATCGATGATCTTGTCATGAAGGGGGTAGATGAGCCTTACAGAATGTTCACCTCTCGTGCGGAGTACCGTATACTTCTTCGCCAGGATAATGCTGATGAACGTCTGACTCCGATAGGGGAGGGGATTGGACTTGCATCGGAAAGACGTGTGGAACTATTGCGGGAGAAGCAGGGTAAAATTGACGCTCTCATGGCTTTCTTGAGGAACACATCGTATGCCGTGGCTGATATAAATCCGTACCTTGAAAGTATTGGCTCGTCACCGGTGTCGCAGGCCGGACGTCTTGCCGATGTGCTTGCGCGACCCGGTGTGACGTTGCAAGCCCTTTGTGCAGTCAATGCTCCGCTATGCGAATTTGTGGAAGGGCTGCCAGCTGAACGCAGAGAGGAAATAATGGCGTCGGTGGAGGTTGCTGTCAAGTATCGCGGCTACATAGAACGTGAGCGCGAGAATGCTGATAAGTTGCATAGGCTTGACCGCCTCAAGCTGTCGGCTGATCAGGATTATCTTTCGATGACGGCGTTGTCGACTGAGGCGCGTCAGAAACTTGACCGGTTACGTCCTTCATCGATAGCACAGGCATCGCGTATACCGGGTGTTTCACCATCGGATATCAATGTGCTGCTGTTGATGTTAGGTCGATGATGTTTCACGTGGAACAAATTTGAAAAATCAATATAATAAAAGAAATGGACTACGTTAAGGAATGTATCAGGGATGTGATAGACTTCCCTCAAAAGGGCGTGGTGTTTAAGGATCTTACCACGGCCTTCAAAGATGCCCGTGCTTTGCGAGTTATAGGCGATCGGCTGGCTGATCTCTATAAGGGTAAAGGTGTGACAAAGGTTGTGGGAATAGAATCCCGTGGCTTTATCGGGGGAGCTATTCTTGCTGATCGTCTGGATGCCGGTTTTGTGCCGGTGAGAAAGCCGGGAAAGCTTCCTGCTGATACGATCAGCGAGTCGTACACTAAAGAGTATGGAACCGACACAATCGAGGTGCATCGTGACGCGATAAACGAGGATGATGTCGTGGTGCTTCACGATGATGTGCTTGCGACGGGAGGAACGATGATGGCTGCATACAGGCTGATCAAAAGTATGAACCCGAAAAAGATCTATATTAATTTTATTGTGGATCTGACCATGCTGGGCGGACGAGCCAATCTGCCGGCCGATGTGGAGGTCACTTCTCTGATCGAATATTGAAGTGCCTGCTGAAAAAAGGGGAAACATCAATGGACTGAAGGAATGGCAAAGCATCTTGAGAAGAAATCGGAAGAACTCCGGGAGAAGATAAGAATTCTCCCGGAAACCCCGGGAGTGTACACCTACTATGACAGCAGTGGNAAGGTGATATACGTGGGGAAGGCAAAGAATCTCAAGCGAAGGGTGTCGTCATACTTCAACCGTACGCATGANCGGCTACGCACTAATCTTCTTGTAAGGGCGATTGCCGACATGACCTATATCGTGGTTCCCACAGAACAGGATGCCCTGAATCTTGAGAGCTCCATGATCAAGGAGTATCAGCCACGATACAACGTCCTGCTTAAGGATGATAAAAGTTACCCCTGGATATGCCTGACATCGGAAATGTANCCAAGGGCATTCATGACGCGAAACCGGTTGCGTGACGGATCGAAATATTATGGGCCGTATACCGACGGTAATGCAGTGAAATCGGTTCTGTCGGTTATAAGGGAACTTTATCCGCTGCGCACATGCAAGANCCTTATCACGCCGGAATTTATTGAAANGGGGAAAGGCAGGCTATGNCTGTCGTACCACATGCACCGTTGCCGCGGATGCTGCAAGGGGCTGATATCGTCAGAGGAGTACGGGGCATACANCGACAGAGTGAAGCAGATCCTGAAGGGGGAAACCAAGGAGCTGATGAGTTATCTTCGCTCAGAAATGGAGCGACTCTCGGCCGCACTGAAATTTGAAGAAGCGCAGGAGCTGAAATTGCAATATGATGCCGTGGCCAGATATCAGGCACGGAGTGTGATCATATCTCAGACGATTGAAGATATTGATGTGTTTGGTGTGGACGAGGACAGCGATGACATTTTCATCAATTACATGCATGTGCGGCGTGGCGCTGTGGTCAGAAGCATGACNCTCCAGTACCGCCGCATGATGGGGGAGAGCGTGGGCGAGATGATAGCCTACGCCATGCAGGAGGTGAAGGAGGTGACCGGTGCCGAATATGAGGAGGTGATTGTNCCGGTNGTGCCGGAGATAGAACTTGAGGGGGTAACCTTCACGGTGCCGCAACGCGGCGACAAAGCAAAGCTTCTTGAAGTATCGGAGAAGAATGCACGGCAATACAAGATTGATGCGCTGAAACAGATGGAGCACCTTGATCCGGAACAGCGTACAGACCGTATACTCGAAAGGATGAAAAAAGATTTTCGTCTGACCGAGCTTCCGCGGCACATAGAGTGTTTCGATAACTCCAATACACAAGGAACGAATCCGGTCGCATCGTGTGTGGTGTTCAAGAATGCAAAACCTTCGAAGAAGGATTACCGGCATTTCAACATCAAGACCGTGGAAGGACCTGACGATTTCGCTTCGATGAAAGAAGTGCTCACCCGACGCTACACCCGGTTGATGCAGGAAGGGGAGGGGTTGCCCCAGCTGATAGTGGTGGACGGTGGCAAGGGACAGTTGAGTTCGGCAGTGGAGGCTCTTGAAGAAATAGGATTGCGTGGCGTGATTGCTGTGGTCGGAATAGCAAAGCGTCTGGAAGAAATTTATTTTCCCGGTGACAGTGTGCCACTCTATATCGACAAAAATTCGGAGTCGCTACGCATTGTGCAGCATCTGCGCGATGAAGCGCACCGCTTCGGTATCACGCACCATCGCAACCGCCGCAGCAAGTCGCAACTCGTAAGTGAACTCGACAGCATAAAGGGTATAGGTGAGGTGACACGTGCAGCTCTTTTCAAACGCTTCAAAAGCGTGAAGCGCATGAAGGAGGCATCTATCGGCGAGCTTGAGGAAACGGTGGGAGTAGCAAAAGCCCGCATCCTCCACGATGCGTTTCATCCGGTAAAATAATAAACCAAGAAAAAATTATGGCGGGACTTAAGTCTCTTGCAAAGGATACGGCAGTGTATGGGATGAGCTCTATTGTCGGGCGTTTTCTCAACTGGTGTCTTGTGCCGATGTACACGCATGTGTTTCCGGCGGAGGAATATGGTGTGGTCACTCTTATTTACTCAATTGTGGCGTTGCTTCTGGTGTGCCTTACCTATGGTATGGAGACCGGATTCTTCCGCTTTGCCAACCATGAACGCTGGAAAGATCCGATGCAGGTGTACACGACCGCTCTNAGCGCACTTGGCGTGTCATCGATTATATTCTGCCTGATAACGTTGATATTCAGCNGTGTATTTGCAGGNTGGATTGATTGTCCCGGNCATGNGTCCTATGTGTGGATAATGGGAATTGCTGTTGGTGTAGACGCATTCACCTCATTGCCATTTGCTTATCTGCGTTACAAACATAAAGCAATGCGTTTTGCGGCTTTGAAATTAGTGGGAATCGGTGTGAATATCGGNCTGAATATCTTTTTTATTCTTCTTCTGCCTTATCTTGCCGAAAGAGGTGTGTGTGGCTGGATGTGGTCAGCTGATTTCGGAGTGGGATATATTTTCCTCGCCAACATGATCGCATCGGTATTGACTCTGGTGCTCCTTGTCCCGGAGTTGAGAGTGAAATGGAGCTATTGCGGAAAACTNTTGCGCGAGATGCTTGCTTACTCTTTTCCGTTGCTTGTGCTGGGGCTCGCCGGTATCATGAATCAGTCAATCGACAAAATCCTCTATCCGCTCCTTATCCATGACCGCGTGGAGGCGATGGACGGATTGGGAATCTATGGGGCGAACTACAAAATAGCGATAATAATGGTCATGTTTATCCAGGCATTCAGGTTTGCCTATGAACCCTATATTTTCGCTCAACATAAGACACAGGATGGCAAACGGAGCAGCGAAGCCTATGTCCAGGCCATGAAATGGTATGTCATATTCGGTATGCTGATATTTCTTGGGGTGATGGAGATGATAGATATTGTGAAATGGTTTATCGCTCCCTCTTATTTCTCGGGGCTGAGAGTTGTTCCGATCATTATGATGGCCGAGTTTTTCTTCGGTGTGTTCTTCAATCTCTCGGTGTGGTATAAGATCACTGACCGCACAATCTACGGAACATGGTTCTCTTTGCTCGGGCTCGCGGTAACACTCGGGCTTAACGTGGCGCTTGTGCCTGTGATGGGATACATGGGATGTGCTGTAGCGGCATTCTGCTGCTATGGTGTGATGATGATTGCATCGTGGGTGGTTGGAAAGAAAAAATATCCGATCGGCTATGACGTGAAGTCAGGAGTGTTTTACTTTGTGGCAGGATGCGGCCTGTGGGCACTGACTCTGGCACTACAGTATTTCGCGGATCTACCTGACGCGTTGCTGTGGTGTGTGCGCGTGGGGGCTGTGGGTGCCTACATCGGCATTGTAATACTTAAGGAGAAACTACGCGTTGTTCCAATAAGAAAGTAAATAACGATGAAACTGATATTTTTTGATCTACATGATTGTTGGCTGAATCTGCTTCCGGTGACATTCACAAGATATTCGGCAGAGATACGTCTCGGTATCGACACGATTGCCGACAAATGGATCGCGGCATTGCCACAGTGTGTGCCCGGAGGATATACGGGGGAGGATTACCTGGATGAGACGGCGGAGACGGCAGAGGACACATCNGGTGCGGAAGATATCCTTTATATCGCAGGAAATGTTTTGCCAGATCTGGCGCTTGTGTCGTTTATCGTCCAGGGATTATGGCAGGGTAAGTGGGCAATGAAGGCAGGGGAGCGACTGGTGGCGGTGAAAGGTAGTCCCGATGACTGGCAGCGGCGTGACACTCTTCCTGTGCTTGAGATCCCCGAAAGCATTGCAGTGAGAGCCGTGGACCGTCCTTACGATATCTTCAGCTACAACGGTGAGTTTATTAAAAAGGACTTCGGGCGTCTTGTGGCAGGGAAGGTATTTACCTCAGTCAACAGCACGAATACAGTGATAGGAGATCCGTCGCTGATTTATGTGGCTCCCGGCGCAGAAGTGAACGGTGCGATACTTAACACGATGCACGGGCCTGTGTGGATAGGGACTGAGGCTCATGTGATGGAAGGGGCATGTCTGCGTGGTCCCATAGCCATAGGCGATCATTCGTCGGTGAACATGGGAGCGAAGATCTATCCCGATACCACGCTCGGGCCGTGGTGTAAAGTCGGAGGAGAGCTTAACAATGTCGTGATGCAGGGCTACAGCAACAAGGCGCACGACGGTTTTCTGGGTAATGCCGTGATAGGGGAATGGTGCAACTTAGGCGCGGGCTGCACAGCGTCGAATCTCAAAAACGATTATACGCCCGTCAAACTNTGGAACTATCGCACGCGACGTTTCGAGAAAACCGGGCTACAGTTCTGNGGCCTCATTATGGGTGATCACTCCAAGGCTGGCATCAACACTATGTTCAATACCGGCACGGTTGTGGGGGTTGGATGTAATATCCATGGCACAGGTTTTCCGCGCAACTTCATCCCGTCGTTTAGTGAAGGGGGAGCCGCTGGTTTCACCGATGTGCAGCTGCCGAAATTCTTTAGCACGGCATCGACAGTAATGGCNCGNCGTGGCCGGGAGCTTGACGAGCGTTCACGCCGGCTATTCGAGTCAATATTTGATTTCGCCGACACATTTAAATAAACAGAGATATGAGAAAGTCTTTATTGCTCATTGTAGCCGCCACCCTCGCGCTTGCCGCATGCAAGACGACCGAGGCCAATTATCGTGCCGCCTATGAGACGGCAAAGGAGAAAAAAGCTTCGGGGCTTGGAGACGAGGTGGACAATGCAATGGCTAAAGAGGAGCAACCTCGGGAGACCAAAGTGGGAGACGCTACTTTGCCTGTACTTANTGCCAGACTCTATGCAGCCGACGCTGAAGGTGCTGANGCCATCACTCCCAAAATCTACAGTGTGGCAGTGGCTAAATTCAAGCAGATATTCAATGCCCGCTCACTTTGCAGCCGACTGCGTGACGGAGGTTTCTCAGGAGCTTTTGTGGCTNTNGACAGAGATAAGAACTATTATGTGCTGACCGGAACCACCGCCGAGGCAACCGAGGCAGCCAAAATTCTTGCAGAAACCGAGCAGAGCGAGGTGTTCAAGGCAAAAACACCGTTTCCGTGTGTTATTGTCTCACGATAGTGAAAAATGTAATATCTTTGTGAGGTAAAAAGAATCCGGGAAACCTGTCATGCACATATCACCAAACAAAATCTGGCTATCGGCCAAGGATTACATCATCATAACGTTCGGCATCTTCCTGTATGCTTTCGGATTTTCGGCTTTCATCAATCCTGAACGAGTTATCATGGGTGGAATGGCCGGTTTTGGTCAGATACTCTACTANACGACGCTAAAANTCTTCGGCCACGGTTTGCCCATTGCGGTGGGTATGTATACGGGAAACCTTATACTGCTCGCTATTGCCTACAAGACGGTCGGAAGGACATTTGTGGTACGCACGATTTTCGGAGCTACTGTAATCTCGCTTTTTATCGGTATACTTACCCCCATGTTCCCGGAGCCGCTTATCGCAGGCCAGAAGTTCATGAATGTCATTATCGGCAGTATCATGTGCGGTGTGGGCGTGGGCATGGCGTTCACTCACAACGGAAGCACCGGTGGCACCGATATCGTAGCTGCTATTGTTTCGAAAAAGACAAACGTGTCGGTCGGTCGCACGATGCAGTACACTGATTTCTGTATAATCAGTTCGTCGTTTCTTATCTCCGGAGAACTTGAGAATGTGGTGCTCGGTTTCATTAATCTGTTTATAGCTTCCTTTGTCACCGACCAACTGATCAATACAAACCGTCAGGCAGTGCAGTTCACGATATTCTCTAATAAATGGGAGGAGATCGCTACTATGATCAATATCCACGCTCACCGCGGATGCACGATAATCGATGGTGTGGGGTGGTACTCGCGGAAACCTACCAAAATGCTGCTGGTGATGTGCCGTAAGATCGAATCTGTCACAATATTCCGAATCGTGAAGAGCGTGGATCCCGATGCATTTATCACTCAGACCAATGTCAACGGAGTGTACGGTCGCGGATTCGACCAGATAAAACAGAATGTAAAACCGCTTAATATGTCGGGGATAAAAGCCCAACATTCAACGGTGAACCAAGAAAACGTAATAACAGAAAATATTAAGGAGTCATGAGCAAGGAATTCAAACGTACGCTGGTGACCACGGCGCTTCCCTATGCCAATGGTCCCGTTCATATAGGCCATCTGGCCGGAGTCTATGTCCCCGCTGATATCTATACCCGTTTCCTGCGTCTTCGCGGGGAGGATGTGGTGATGATAGGCGGCAGCGATGAACATGGCGTGCCCATCACAATCAAAGCCCGCAAGGAGGGGGTGACACCCCAGGATATCGTCGACCGCTATCACGGTATCATAAAAGAGTCGATGGCCGGACTTGGCATCTCGTTTGATATATACTCACGCACAACCTCCGACATACATTCGGCTACAGCAAGTGAATTCTTCCGCCGTCTTTACGACAAAGGCGAGTTTGTGGAGAAGACTTCGATGCAGCTCTACGATGAGGAAGCCGGACAGTTCCTCGCCGACCGTTATGTTACAGGTGAATGTCCGCATTGCCACTCCGAGGGAGCTTATGGTGACCAGTGTGAGAAATGNGGAACNTCGCTTAATGCCACTGATCTTATCAATCCGCGGAGTGCCATCACCGGCAATGTGCCTGTGATGCGCGAGACAAAGCACTGGTATCTGCCTCTCGACAAGTGGCAGGGATTCCTTGAGAAGTGGATTCTCGAGGATCACAAAGAGTGGAAGAGCAATGTGTACGGTCAGTGCAAGTCATGGCTTGACCTCGGACTGCAACCGCGTGCTGTGAGCCGCGATCTGGACTGGGGTGTTCCGGTACCGGTGGAGGGAGCCGACGGTAAGGTGCTTTATGTGTGGTTTGATGCCCCGATCGGCTATATTTCCAACACGAAGGAACTTATGCCCGACAGCTGGGAGAAATACTGGAAAGATCCGGAAACACGCGTGATCAACTTTATCGGTAAGGACAACATCGTGTTCCACTGCATTGTGTTTCCTGCTATGCTTAAAGCTTATGGCGACAACTTCCAGCTCCCCGATAATGTTCCTGCCAATGAATTCCTTAATCTTGAAGGTGACAAGATCTCGACATCGCGCAACTGGGCTGTTTGGCTTCATGAGTATCTCGCCGATTTTCCCGGCAAGCAGGACACGTTGCGTTACGTGTTGACGGCCAATGCGCCTGAGACAAAGGATAATGACTTCACATGGCGTGATTTCCAGACCCGCAACAANTCGGAGCTTGTGGCCATACTCGGCAACTTCGTGAACCGCGCGATGGTGCTCACACATAAGTATTTCGATGGTAAAGTACCGGCAACGGGCGTACTGACCGATACCGATCGCAATGCTCTTGAAGAGGTCGCAGCTGCCGGAACTGCACTGACATCGGCTCTTGANGGTTTCCATTTCCGTGAAGCACTCAAGGAGGCGATGAACATGGCACGTACGGGTAACCGTTATCTCCAGGAAACCGAGCCGTGGAANATAGCCAAGACCGGCGACATGGAGCGTGTGGGCACCGTGCTTAATACCGCGTTGCAGATCTGCGCTTCGATTGCTGTCGCTTTCGAGCCATTCCTGCCATTTATGAGCGAAAAGCTCTGCAAGATGCTCGGAATGAAAGATCTCAACTGGGANATGGTGGGTAAGGCTGACAATATTGCCGCCGGAACACAACTCGGTGCGCCTGAACTTCTGTTTGATAAGATCGAGGATGATGCCATTCAGGCTCAGATCGACAAGCTCAACGCTGCAAAGGAGGCAAACAAAATCAATTCATGGAAGGCGGCTCCACAGGCTCCCGACGTGGATTTCGATACATTTATGAAGGCCGATCTGCGCATCGGTACAGTGCTTGAATGTGAGCGCGTGCCTAAAGCNGACAAACTACTGCGTTTCCTCATTGACGACGGACTGGAGAAGCGTACTATCGTTTCNGGCATAGCTGCTCATTATGCTCCCGAAACCCTCGTCGGAAAACAGGTGGTGTTCATCGCTAATCTTCCTCCCCGCAAACTGCGCGGCATAGTCAGCCANGGAATGATCCTCTCTGCCGAAAATGCCGACGGAAGCCTTACATTGCTCACTCCCATGGCACCGGCCACTCCCGGAGCGCAGGTAAAATAAGAGTGGTATCATGCAGAGTCCACGCATTCTCATCATCTACACCGGCGGNACTATCGGAATGATAGAAGATCCGGAGACGCATTCGCTCCGGCCTTTCAATTTCGATCATCTGATCGACAATGTGCCCAAGGTGAAATATCTGGGCTACCACATCGATCATGTGCAGTTTTCGCCTCCCATCGATTCCTCGGACATGAATCCCGAGAAGTGGGCGGAGATATGTCACATTATCAAGCGTAATTACAGTGCCTACGACGGTTTTGTGGTGCTCCACGGCACTGACACGATGGCCTATACGGCATCGGCACTGTCGTTTATGCTTGATAATCTATGTAAGCCGGTTATCATCACCGGATCACAGCTTCCGATAGGCGAGGTGCGCACTGATGGTGAGGAGAACCTTATCACGGCCTTGCAGATTGCTGCTGCAACTCGCAGCAACGGCGGCCCGATGGTGACCGAGGTGGCAATATTGTTTGAGAACTATCTGTGGCGCGGCAACCGAGCTACGAAAATGAGCGCGGACAATTTCAATGCCTTCCGTAGCAATAATTATCCGCAACTGGCTCGTATAGGACTCGGAATCACATTTAATGAGGAGGCTCTGTGGCGATCGCCATCGCGTCGGCCGCTTAATGTGCGCACCGAAATGGATACCGCCGTGTCAATAGTCAACATCTATCCCGGGATAACAGAGGATGTGTTGCGGCACCAGCTTTCGGTGCCCGGCGTGAAAGGGATTGTGCTGAAAACTTACGGAGCTGGGAATGCACCTACTGCACCGTGGTTTGAAAAAGCTATAGCCGATACCACATCGCGCGGTGTGGTGGTGCTTAACGTGACGCAGTGTGTCAACGGTTCGATCCACGAAGGGCGTTATAGCGCGGGTGACCGGCTCTGGCGCGCCGGTGTGATTTCCGGCCAGGACATAACCACGGAAGCTGCCATAACCAAACTGATGTTTCTTTTTGGTCTGGGACTCGGTGCCGAGGAGGTCAAGCACTATCTCGCAGAATCACTATGCGGGGAAATGACCGTATAAAAAAAGACTTAAAATCAATTGGCATGAAAATAGGAATAACACACGGAGACTTCAACGGCGTTGGCTATGAGGTTATACTCAAAGCTCTAAGCGACGATCGCGTTCTCGAGCTTTTCACTCCTGTGGTCTATGGTATCCCGGCGGTTGCCGAGTGGTACAGCAAACCGCTTGATTTACCCCCCATCCCGTGGAATGTGGTAAAAGAGAGTGGCGCTGTGAAGCCGGGGACTTACAACATGGTGGATGTATCGGTCGATAGTGCAACCCCCAAGATAAAAGCAGGACAAAGCACGCCTGAGGCGGGAGCTGCTGCTTTCAGAGCACTTGAAATGGCAGTCGAGTCACTTAAAGAGGATGAGATTGATGCGCTTGTGACCGCTCCGATCAATAAAAACAATATACAGAGCGAGGACTTTCATTTTCCGGGGCACACGGAGTATCTTGAGGACAGGCTTGCCGAGGAGGGCGATAAGGCTTTGATGATACTTTGTGCCGGCGGACTTCGTGTGGCACTCGTCACGTCGCATGTACCCCTCGCCGAGGTGTCCCAGACAATCACCAAGGAGCTGATCATGGAGAAGCTAAAAATCTTCAATGAGTCGCTTATGCGTGATTTCGGCATTACGCATCCCCACATCGCCGTTCTGTCGGTTAATCCTCATGCCGGTGATCACGGGGTGATCGGGAGCGAGGATGACAACGTGGTGAACCCGGCCATAATCGAGGCGCGTCAGGAGGGCATTCAGGCTTTCGGGCCATATCCGGCCGATGGATTCTTCGGGGCAGGACACTACCGCAAATTTGACGGGGTTCTCGCCATGTACCANGATCAGGGGCTTATACCNTTCAAGACAATCTCGATGGACGAAGGGGTGAATTTCACCGCCGGTTTGCCCTATGTGCGCACTTCGCCTGATCATGGAACCGGATATGACATAGCCGGCCACGGTGAGGCATCGGAGGAAAGCCTGCGTGCGGCGATCTATACGGCGATCGACATCGTGCGCAACCGTGCGCGCTACGATGAGGCGCGGCAGAATCCGCTCGAACGGTCGATGCCGGAGAGAGGACATCGCCAGCGTGACCGCCAGCAATAGACTATTTTTTCAAACGGAACAAAAGGAACTCCTTTGTGGCGGGTGTGACAGGCCGGAATCCTGACGCGCGCCAGGGAGCGAGCCATAAAGGCGTGCCATCGGCAACGAGCAGGCGCGCCTCTTTTTTTTGCAATGGAGAAGCGTGTGCGTCAGTGAGAATGTCACTGACCAGGCGTGTGCGCCCTTTCATGCCGAAGGGAGCTATGCGGTCGCCGGTTTCAGTCTGCCGCCATACCCATCGGGCTGCGAGCGGTAATGACGCATCCATCGCGAAAAACGGTATCTTCTCAACTATCAGAGGGCGCATGACAGAGCGTGGATCAGATGATGTAATCTTCTCACACGTAAATTCTCCGGACAATGCGGCGAGCATAAACGGATCACCGGCTTCAAGAAAAACTTTATNGGTGGAGCTACGGGTGTGTACCGACAGGATACCGCGGTGGACTATAGCGGTGTGTGTGCGGGAGTTAAAGTGCTTTGATCCGGCTGTGACGGCAGCATCGGCAATGTCGGCGGCCTGAGAGGAATTGAACCCGTGTGACCGCACGATTTCAAAAATCACTCTGCGTGGAGCGGGAGAAATTACCTGAAGCTTTGCAATATCGTAGACCTCTGAGCCGTCAAGTGTTATCTCTGAAATTGTATCTTGCAACGCTTTATGCAATATCGCATAATCATCAGCGAGGTTGTCGGCNGTAGTATCAATGCCATGCAAGGCATCGGAAAAATCTCGGGAAATGGCGGGCAGGATGTTAAGCCGCAACTTGTTGCGCTTCACGTCGGGAATAAGGTTGCTGCTGTCGGTAATCCAGGGTAAGCCGCAAGAGGAGAGATAAGTTTCTATGTCATTGCGCGAGANGCGGAGCAACGGNCGGATGAAGCGACGTCCGGCATCAAATTCTTTCATACCTGCAAGCCCGCGCGTACCGGTGCCACGGAACAGGTTGAGCAGTACNGTCTCCCNGTTATCCTCGATGTGATGCCCGAGGGCGAGCCAGGTTGTCACCGGAAGTGTCGCGATTGTGTCACGGAACCAATCGTAGCGCAGACGGCGGCACACCATCTCGAGTGACTCCCCGGAAGTGGCGGCAACTTCCTTCACATCAGTAAAATCAACCGACAGAAATGGTGCAGATAATCTTTCGGCAATTTCGCGTGCCACGGCAGCATCGCGATCGCTCTCGGCTCCACGCAGATGGAAGTTGCAATGCAGCAGCCACAGCTGCCTGGAGGATCTGTCATGGCGCACGGCGGCTGCNACTGCGGCCGCAAGTGCCACCGAGTCAGCTCCTCCACTGATTGCCACAGCAATTCCATGCCCTTGCGGGATGCGGGAGACAATTCGGGTCACATTAGAGATTAAATCGGACATTCTGGAAGTCATCGATGGTGAAAGTCAGTTCAAAAGTAAGTATTTTTTGGGGAATATTGGAAATGTTATTATTTTTGTGCGCTTAACAGCAAAAAGTGGGCTTACAGGCACACTGAAAAACGACTTCGGTGTCATTCACTGAGTCACCAGCAAACAAGAATTATAACTCACTATCACATTACGTTCCCATAAATGGCAACATTAGAGAAAATCCGCAGCAAGTCGGTGATACTTTTCACAGTGATCATCGTGGCCTTGCTGGCTTTCATTCTCGGCGACGCATTCACATCAAGTCGCTCGTTTTTTGGTCCCGGCACAACCGCAGCAAAGGTAGCGGACCGCAAGATTGATATTCAGGAGTTCAACCGTCAGGTCGAGCAGCAGCGCGAGGCTCTGCAGGCTCAGGGCATGACTAATGTGGATCATGCCATGATCCAGAACCAGGTGCTCCAGCAGATGCTCTTCAAGGAAGTGCTTGACAAAGAGATCGACGCACTCGGTATCACAGTGACCGACAGCGAGCTCGCAAGCGCTATGACCGGCACCGCTCCTCTGGCCACCGTCACCCAGACCGTGCAGCAGATGGGCTTCCCCGATGCAGCGTCGTTCTATGACTACGCATTCAATCCCGCAAAATACAACGTCCCCGCCAACTATGCACCGCAGCTTCAGGCAATGTGGATCAACCTCGAGAATCAGGTTGCAGAGCAGCTTCGCCAGCAGAAACTCGGTTCGCTTTTCAGCGGAGCACTCAAAGCCAACAAACTTGACGCCAAGTCTTACTATGACGAGAACGCTACAACGGCCAAAGTGCGTTACGTCAAAAAAGATTTCTCGACTATAGCCGACAGCACTGCCAAGATCATGAACAGTGATGTGGCTAACCTCTACAACTCACGTAAAAATCTCTATGAGCTTGCCGAGGAAACCCGCCCCATCGACTATATCGTGGTCGACATCGTTCCGAGCGAGGATGATTATCTCGCCGCTCAGAAAGAGGTTGAAGACGCAATCGTGGCTCTGCGTGAGCAGCCCGGTACCGAGGGTGTGAGCGGTAACCTGAACTTTGTGGTTAACCGCAAGTCGGCTTCGGAAAGCAAACTCGCCAGCAACGTGAAGAATGAACTCGAGGCTCTCCGCACCGAGGGTGTGAAGCTCCTCTCGTTCACCAACGACAAGTACACCATCGCCAAGCTCGTCAACACATTTGACGACGTGGACGACATCACGATCGAATATGTGGCTGTCACAGCTCCGGTCGAGCAGCGTGACAGTGTGATCACTCTCCTCAACAACGGCGCTGATTTCGACGCTCTCGTTGAGCAGGGTCTTGTTCAGGGCACTCCGCAGGAAGAGACCGTTTCGCTTCTCGATCCCAGCTACGCTTCATTTAAGGAGGCACTTCTCTCGCAGCCCGTCGGAACATACTTCCTCCCCGCAGGAAGCGAAAACTCTCAGGTTGCCGGTGCCGTGAAGGTGGTTTCGCGTACAGCTCCCCAGCCTATCTATGACATCGCTGAGATCACATACGTGGTAGAGCCTTCCAACGCAACTATCAATGCACTTTCCAACGACCTGAGCAATTATCTCGTGGAGAACAACACCGCCGAGACATTCCGTTCGTCGGCTGCCGTGAAGGGTATGCACATCTTCTCCGGCTATGTGACTCCGTCGTCGCTCTCGATCGCCAATTATCCCGACACTCGTTCGCCTGCCAAGTGGGCTATGAACGCCAAGAAGGGTGATGTAAGCGGCGTGTTCGGCGACGAGCAGAGCGGACGTTTCATCGCCGTTGCCGTGAAGGATATCTACAAGGGCTACACTCCCGCAAGCGATCCCGACCTGAGCCGTGTGCTCGCAACCGAGGTGCGCAACACCAAGAAGGGTGAGATGATCATTGCCGATATCGCAGGAAAAGCCAACAGCATCGAGGAGTACGCNACCGTGCTTGACTCGCCTATCGATACAACCGAGATCACATTCGGCCAGCGCATCGTGCGTGGCTTCCCCGTGGGTGAGGCAGCTCTCCTTGCCGAAGGTACTGTGACTCCCCAGGGTCAGATCGCCGGTCCTTTTGCAACAGACAACTCAGTTGTCGTGATGGAGGTTATCGGTACTGACAAGGTTGCCCGCGAGTTTGACTACGACAACGACGCCATGATGTTCAACCAGCAGTACGGCGCACCCGCCCTGTCGCGTAACCTCTTCGGAATCCTTCTGGGTCGCAACAAGATCACAAACAATCTTCAGCGTTTCTACGCCGACTGATTGACGGTTCATTAATACTAACCCACCGGTGGACGGATTTGCCCGCTTGCAACCACCGGCAAAAAAAAATGCTAAAATGAATTACCTGTTCACATCGGAATCGGTATCGGAGGGACATCCCGATAAAGTAGCCGATCAGATATCCGACGCNGTGCTCGACCAGTTTCTGGCGCACGATCCACAAAGTAAAGTAGCATGCGAAACTCTCGTCACCACCGGCCAGGTTGTCCTGGCCGGTGAGGTGAAGAGNTCAGCCTACGTTGATCTTCCCACCACGGTGAGGGAGGTGATAAATAAAATAGGCTATAACCGCAGTGAGTATCGTTTTGATGCGGAGTCATGCGGAATCCTCTCGGCTCTTCACGAACAGAGCCCCGACATAAACCGCGGCGTAGACCGCGGCAGCGAGGAGGAGCAGGGTGCAGGCGACCAAGGCATGATGTTCGGTTACGCCACTGACGAGACTCCCGAGTACACTCCGCTGACACTTGACCTGAGCCACGCTCTGCTGAAAGAACTTGCAGAAATACGCCGCAACGGCGACGCATTTCTCTATGAGAACGCTAAGGGTGAGAAAGTGAGTTATCTACGCCCCGACAGCAAGAGTCAGGTTACGGTGGAATATGATGGCGAGACCCGCCGGCCGGTGAGAATACACACAATCGTCCTCTCTACGCAGCACGACGACTTCATCCAGCCTACCGCTGAAAAGACTCAGGAGCAGGCTGATCGCGAAATGATCGAGGTCATGCGTAAGGATGTTGCCGAAGTGCTCATCCCGCGCGTGAGAGCCAAACTCCCGGAGCATCTCAAATCACTTCTCGGCGATGACTTCACGCTGCATGTGAACCCCACCGGAAAATTCGTTATAGGAGGTCCTCACGGCGATACCGGACTCACGGGTAGGAAAATCATCGTTGATACATACGGAGGCCGTGGAGCGCACGGTGGAGGCGCATTTTCGGGCAAGGATCCTTCAAAGGTGGATCGCTCGGCTGCATACGCCGCACGCCATATAGCCAAAAACATCGTTGCTGCCGGGCTTGCACGCGAAGCTCTCGTTCAAGTGGCCTACGCTATAGGTGTTGCCGAACCGGTAAGCATCAACGTGCAGACCTATGGAACTGCGCGTCAGGGCCTGACCGACGAAATGCTTGCCGAAGGAGTGGGAAAACTGTTTGACCTACGCCCGGGGGCTATAGAGCGTACACTTAAACTGCGCAATCCTATTTATCAGGAGACCGCGACCTACGGCCACATGGGACGCACACCGCGCACTGTGAAAAAGGTGTTTACGTCGCGCTATGAAGATCCTATAGAAATGGAGGTCGAACTGTTCACATGGGAAAAGCTCGACCGCACGGAGGATCTGAAAAAGTATTTTGANNGNNANTNAGATNNNATAGGNGNNNTNTNGNNCGCCNCNANNNGTGCGNNCNTANNNTGGCAACCTGTGANNGNTCNAAAATACAANTNNGNTGGGCGCGCATAAGCGCGCCCATCTGTTTATAACACGATGAAACTTAGAATCTCGATATTTCTTCTGACGCTTGTGGCGATGTTGCCTCTGGGAGTGCTTTATGTCATCTCGGACTTCATTGGGTTTGTGCTGCATCATGTGATAGGCTACAGGCGCAGGATAGTCAGGCAGAATCTTGTTTCTTCGTTTCCCGATAAGAGTCTTGATGAAATAAAAGNCATTGAGAAAAGATATTACCGGTTTGTCAGCGATGTGATGGTGGAGACGNTCAAGCTCCTGCATATCTCGGATGCCGAAATGAAGAGAAGGGTGGAGGTGCTTGATTATGATATCGTCAATCGGGAAGTTGAAAAGGGGCGTCCGGTGGTGATCATGCTTGGACATTACGGTAATTGGGAATGGGTGCAGGAGATGGCAATTTATTTCCCCGACGTGTGCAAGGGGTCGATATATCACACGATGAACAGCAAGCTGTGGGATGATATTTTCCTGAAGATGAGGGGACGGTGGGGTAATGTGCTGCTCCCGCAGAAGCAGGCTCCGAGGTTTTTGCTCAACCGTGAGAATCTGCCGTGGATATTCGGATTTATTGCAGATCAACGGC
>JAAVGC010000036.1 GCA_014800445.1 Bacteroidales bacterium
TCGAGGTCACATCGAGATATACATAGACAGGATAAATGCCACCGCGCATCATGCGTGTCTTCTGTTCGCTGAACGGCACAAGAAGATCTTTGCCCGATATACCCCAGTCAAGAAACGCGCCCACCTCATTGACCTGCGACACCTGAAGAAACGCAAATTCACCAACCTTGGCGAAAGGAGTCTCTGTTGTGGCAATAAGCCTGTCCTCGCTATCAGTGTAGATAAACACATCAAGCTCATCACCGATCTCCACCGTCGGCTCCACATATTTTTCGGGCAAAAGTATCTCCACGCCGTTGCCACCGTCAAGATAAGCCCCGAAATCAACTTTCTTTACAACCTTCAGACGATTGTATTTACCAATATTTACCATAATAAAATAGTTGAATCTTATTCGTGTTTTCTGTTAAGCATCCGACAGGAACCCGGTTCCGACATCTGCCGTCTCTTCTGCGAGAGAAGCCTGACGGCAACGACGTGATGAATAACTCCTGTCATACACTTATAACAACAAAGATAAGCCATAAGGTCGGTTTTGCTGAATTTTTGCTGAAATTAATTAAATCCATATATTTCCGCACNTGCCGATCATTCATCTNTTTAAATAATNAACATCTATATAATATATTGATTAATANATAATTACCCCCCCCCTATCAAGTTTTAGTTTAAATTTTTACCCAAAAAGTTATTATTAATTATAAATAAAGTTTAAATTTGCGACATCATGAAAATCATGTAATAGTAAAATAACCCAATCCATTAACCCTAAATCACTTTTCTTGTGTTAACACGCCAATTTCTAAAACAGGCAGCAGTAATGCTTCTTGTTGCCATTATGGGCATTAGCGTTGCGACAGCGCAGANCGGCANCCNTACCGGTNTCGTAGNGGATCAGAACAAAGATCCGCTCACGGGTGCATCAGTGGTTGTGTCGGGTACCGACAAAGGTACAA
The DNA here is from genome assembly GCA_014800445.1 of Bacteroidales bacterium. Taxonomy (GTDB): domain Bacteria; phylum Bacteroidota; class Bacteroidia; order Bacteroidales; family Muribaculaceae; genus JAFLTL01. The sequence goes on from JAAVGC010000036.1 coordinate 957, forward strand.
TGACCGATATCGACGGCAACTTCACCCTAACCAATGTGTCGAAAGGCGCTAAAATTGTTGTCTCCTATGTAGGCTATGACTCCAAGACGATTACCTACGACGGCCAGACCAACATGGAAATCACCTTAAATGAGAATGCCACTATGCTCGACGAGGTGATCGCCGTTGCTTACGGTACTTCGAAGAAATCCACCTTTACGGGTGCCGCTTCAACNGTNAAGGGCAACGACATCGAAAAAGTACACGGCACAGGTTTTGCCGAGGCTCTTCAGGGCATGAGTGCCGGTGTGGGTGTTTCTACACCAGCAGGTAACCCCGGTGCCGACACCCGCATCCAGATTCGCGGTATNTCCTCNATGTCAGGNAAGTCCGACCCTCTGATCATTGTAGACGGTATGCCTTTTGACGGCAANCTCACCCAGATCAANCAGAGCGATATCGAGAACCTCTCGGTGCTTAAGGATGCCGCAGCAACCTCGCTTTACGGTTCACGTGCCGCCAANGGTGTAATCATGATCACCACAAAGAAGGGTAAGACCGGCAACGCCACTGTCAACGTACGCGCAGGCTGGGGTACCTCAGACAACGCTGTGAAGAACCCCAATATCTCCAATCCTTATCAGCAGCTCGAAAACCGCTGGTATGCTTACTTCTACGACGGCTACTACGAGGACGGCATGAGCATGCAGGAAGCCGGTGACTACGCATCATCAATGGCTCAGAACCAGATGCGCAAAACCACCGACTCTAAAGGTAACCCGATATATGTATCGCCGTTCAAGTACATNGATGCTCCTTATGTGCTTCATGACGGACAAGGTAACCCCTACATGAACCCCGACACCGAAATCATCTGGGACCGCACTGACTGGGATCCATATACCGCAGTATTCTCACGCAAGCTCCGTCAGGAGTACAGCGTCGACGTCTCGGGAAGCCTTGCAGCCGGCAACACCGACTACTTCTTCTCAGGCAGCTACCTTGACGACGGCGGATATGCCATGAACCAGTACTACAAGCGTTACACCTTCCGTGCCAACGTCAACACCAACATCCGCGACTGGTGGCGTGCCGGTGGCAGCGTAAGCTACAGCTCTTCTCGCCAAAACACATCAGGAGCATCACGTGCACTCAACTACTACACGTCACTCTCAGGCATGTACCTCCGCAATGAGGACAACACCGACTGGGTTTACTCAGAGAAGACCGGACGCCGCATGATGAACTACAACAAGTACACCACTGACTTCTTCGGCATCCACGTGCTCAACAATGGCGGTGATTACTGGGACAACCCCAACGACGAGTCGTTCAGCAACAACATGGGATCGATCGTGACCTCAAACTTCTACACGGAGTTCACACTTCCTCTCGGCCTGAAATTCCGCTCTGCTCTCAACATCGACAACTACAACAGCCGCTCGATGAGTTATGATTCAGCGGTTCACGGTTCCGACCAGCTTGCTCCCTACGGCGTGACCGTAAAAACCAACGGCGGATATGCTTACCGTTACGATTTCAATCAGCGCTCCACCACATGGAACAATGTGCTCTCCGGTGAGTGGAAGATCGGCGATAAGCACACAATCAATGCCCTTCTCGGTCAGGAGTGGTACCAGTGGGACAGCCATTATGAATCAGGCGACGGTTCAGGCATCATGGAGCTTGGCAAATATGAGCTTGCCAACACAACCAAGGAGTTCAGCGTGTGGGGCGGACGAGACAGCTACTCGCTTCTCTCCTACTTTGCCCGCGCCGAGTACAATTACGACCAGAAATATTATGCTTCGCTCTCGTTCCGCGAGGACGGTAGCTCGCGATTCAATCCTAAAAAGCGTTGGGGTTCTTTCTGGTCAGCCGGTGCAAGCTGGCGCATCTCCAAAGAAGACTTCTTCAGCGACGACAGCTTCATCAACAACCTTTCAGTGCGCGCCAGCTACGGTACCACAGGTAATGACAAGCTTGTAAAACGTAAGGACAACGGTCTCGACGATGGTGAGCTTCTCTACGCCTATCAGGCAACCTACGGATCCGACGATCTCTATCTCACTTCCGGCCTGAAGCCTCTCACACTGGCAGCCAACGATCTTCACTGGGAGAGAAACGCGCAGTGGAACGTGGGTCTTGACTTCTCGGCATGGAATTTCCTTAACGCATCGGTCGAGTACTACTCACGCACCTCCAAGGATCTTCTCTACTACATGCAGATTCCTTCATCGTCACAGGTAGGTGGCGTGACTGGTTACAACACCAACCTCGGTGACCTCCGCAACAGCGGCATCGAGGTAACTCTCAGCGCAAAGGTGTACTCTGACAAAGACTGGTTCATCACTATCGACGGCAACCTCTCCACACTCAAAAATGAGATAACTCGCCTTGCNACAGATCCATTCAACTTCTCCGGCGTGGCTTGTACCTATCGCATGGAGGAAGGCAGCTCGCTCTTTGACTTCATAGCTCCGCAGTACGACGGCCTTAATCCTGAAACCGGTAAACCCGGGTGGCTCATCAGAGACGGCAAAGGCGGATGGATGCGCACCGAGGATACCGCGGCAGTCACCACTGAGGACTACGTTAAGGTCGGCACAGCAATCCCCACCCTCTTCGGATCAATCACACCCACTGTACAGTACAAGGGTATCGATCTCAGCGCTATGTTCTACTACAGCTACGGCAGTTACATGAGTGACTACACCTACAAGGAGCGCACACTCAACAATCAGGGTATAGGTATGGACTGGGATCTTATCCAGAACCGCTGGCGCAAGCCGGGCGACAACAATGCCACAATGTACGGCCGCTGGTCAGCCCGCACAAACGGTAACGCCAAGTACTCTACCGCATGGGTATTCAAGAACGACTACTGGCGTGTGCGCAACATCACCCTCGGCTATACTCTGCCAAAGAATATCACCCGCAAGGCCACAATCGAGAATCTGCGCGTCTACTTCTCGGCAACCAACCCGTTCACCTGGGGCGCCGCCAAGAACCGCAAGACCGATCCTGAAACAGGTATCTCGGGTAACACCTACAACGGCAACGACGACTACGATTCAGGTGTTCAGGGATCACGTCGCATCTTCATGGGTGGTCTACAGCTCACATTCTAAACAATCATCTCCTTAACTGACAATAACAAGACATGAATAAAATATTCAAGACGGCGTTATCGGTTGCGGCTGCNGGCATGATCATCACTTCCTGCTCCGACCAGCTGAACACCGGTTCTTATGTCGACATCGAAGATACCGAGGTGGTTAACTCGGTTCCGCAGCTCCAGAAGGTGCTGGTATCAACCTACAAGCAGCTCCTTTTCAACTCCGACGGCGAGGACCGNGTGTTTGCNGGCGTNCCCGGATTCGCCATGTACCCCGACCTGAGTGGTGCCGACATCACCTCCACCCAGAACATGGGAGGTAACCAGTGCACCACCTACGAGTACTCCAATGCACGCACCCAAGCACAGGACCAGCCTGAAAAGATATGGTTCATGTGCTACAACGTGATCAACCGCTGCAACATCATNCTCTCACACATNGATGATGCCGATGGNTCAGACATACAGAAGAAGCACATCAAAGGACAGGCACAAGCCATACGCGGCCTCATGTACTTCACGCTGATTCAGAACTTTCAGCAGACCTANATCATCGCCAAGGAGAAGCGAGGCGTGATCCTGCGCACAAGCGAGGACGATCCCTATTCGCTTCCATTCTCCACCGTTGAGCAAACCTACACTCAGATCGTCAGTGATCTCACCGAAGCCAAGAACGCTCTCAGCGACTACAGCCGCAACAATCCTTATGAGATCAANCTCGATGTTGTCAACGGCATCCTTGCCCGCGTTTGCCTTGTGATGAACGACTGGCAGGGCGCCTACGACGCTGCATCGGCAGCCTACGCCAACCACTCCACTCTCATGACCCGCGACCAGTGGCGCGACGGCTTCGACAAAATGATNGACATNGGTGCTCCTGAAGTNATGTGGGCTATGGAAATGACCGACAACAACAACCTCGGCGGAGGCACACAGTTCAACTTCTGGTACAATCAGGACACCTCCTATGGCGAAGGNTTCACNGACGGCCCAATCTACGGCTTCCTCAACTTCTTCGCCNCNCAGCAGTATGTCGACCTCTTTGAGGAGACCGACGACCGCTACATGTTCTGGCACCGTACCGGCAATGTCNATNCCGAGATCAACACAAAGNGGGCCNACGACAAGTTCAAGCACTACGGCGACGCCAACGGNGCCGTGGGNGGCAACACCCGTCCGCAGATATCCATGATGCGTGGCTCCGAGATGCTGCTCATCAAAGCCGAAGCCGCAGCCCAGCTCGGTAAGAATGGCGAGGCTCTTCAGCTTCTCAACACCCTCCAGAGTGCGCGCAACGCTTCGCTCAGCACCGGTGCCGATCTGCTNGAGGATATCTACAAGGAGCGTCGCAAAGAGCTCCTCGGCGANGGTGTGACAGGCATGTATGACCTCGTGCGNCTNCAGANACCNCTCGTGCGCTACATGGCNTGCGNNGCCAACAACTTCGCCGGACACTACCGCTGGGGNGTNCAGTANCTCGAAGGATACAGTGCTTCCGATGCNCAGCCCATCGGCCGTCTCGAGAGCAACGACTACCACTTCTTCTGCCAGATTCCCGAGTCAGAGCTTCTCACNAACGCNGCCATCAGCGAGAAAGACCAAAACCCATTCAAGGGCCAGTAATCTTTCTATCATAAAGCATCATAACTTAAATGAGGCGGTTACAATCCTGTAATCGCCTCATTTTTTTCACTCAAATGTACCCTTTCATGCAATTGTCATTACCCACCTCCATTAAAAAATATTAAACATATTTATATATTCAAAAAAAAATATAATATTGTGTCACCTAAGTGAGGTATATAGCGTCTAAACTGAAGAACGTTAAAAATAATTCAGTAATGACCCGTCGAGAAAAGTTGCTGTAGTCACGACAATCGAAAAGCTTACATCTCGTCACTAAATTTTATCACATTTATATGAAATATTTAATAGCCTTAATCATTACCACTACACTCTCATCTGGCATGTGGATGTCGGCCGATGTGCGCGGCATAGTTCTTGATGAACATAAGAATCCAATAGCAGGTGCTACTGTCATTGCATCAGCTCTGCCCGATTCAACTTTTGTGAACGGGGCGATCACCGGAGCCGACGGAAAATTCAACATAAAGACCTCACTTGACAAAGTCGCGCTTAAAATTTCATATCTTGGTTACGAAACAGTCAATATACCGGCGACTGACGACGCTCAAAACTCCGTGCAACTTCAACCCGATGCAAAGGCATTGAGCGAAGTGACCGTAATTGCCGATGGAATAAAATATAAAGCCGGAGGNTACACCGCCNNACTCGACAACTCCNGTCTCNCCGAAGGNAAAGAAGCTCCNCAGNTNCTCGCNTATCTTCCNGGCATNAGNGAGAANGANGGANAGATCAACGTNCTNACGCGCNAACCTGCNGCNATTTATGTCGACGGAATNAANATCAACAGNCAGGAAGANCTNAAAGCCATAACTGCGTCATCNATGCAATCGGTCGACGTCAGTTTCATAGCAGGTGCAGGAGAACTGACCTCATCAGGCGGAGCGATCATAAGAATCAAGCTGCGTAAAGACACAAATATGGGATATAGCGGCTACCTGAAAGGACAGGTCGACGTCATGCCCAACTACGGTTACACCGGTGAGGGTGCCACGGGCTACATCAGCGGCCGATATAATAAATTTTCGGTTTCCAATCACCTCTACTACAACCGTAACAAGATGATAGGCGATGAAGATATCAGCCATGAATTCAGTGGTGAAAACAAGCAGCAGGAAATAAAGGAGCTGCGCGGCTGGAGTCCCTACGTCTTTGACCGGCTTAATCTCACCTATGAAATAAACAAAAATCATTCAATAGGAGCCTCGGGGTTCTTTTCACACTACACAACTGACATTACAGAACTCGGAAAGACACCGGTAACCGATGAGATCATGTCGCGGCAAAACACCGGCAACCGCACAAACATGGCTCAGGCAGTGGCAAACTATACATGGACGTGGGGAGACAATGGTTCCGGACTCTATATCACCGGCGACTATCTGTACTCCGGGACCAACGACACCCTGCATCTCACAGGCATTGATACGCGCATGATCTCATCGGAGCAGACATCGCGCAACAACCTGTACTCGGCAAAAGCCGAGGCCAAGTTTCAGGCACTGAAAGGCAACATGTCGGCCGGTGCAGGATATAAGGGTGTGGACTATGCCGTGGATGTGGCTACTCTGCCCGATCCGGCCCACAGGACCGATATGAAGGCTCACCGTCCCTACATGTACGCGACCTATCAAGGGGGCGTGGGGATGTTCAACTATGAAGTGGGTCTGCGCTACCAATGGAACCGCACGATTGTCAACTCCGGCACATCGGTTGACCGCAACCGCTTCAACGGCCTCTGCCCGTCAGTTTCGCTGGTCTACATCATCAATCCGATGAAAGGGCACATGGTCATGGTCAACTACGAGCGCGCACTTGACAATATCCCCTACAGCGCGATATCATCCTACAGAAATTATATCACTCCCGACTGGTATGAAACCGGTAATCCGGCTATATCCACTCCGGTCAACGACAATATAATGGCGGCGCTGTCACTCTTCCAGAAATTCACACTCAGCGCTGTAGCAATGCTAATAGATGATCCGATCTATTTCAGCACCGCAGAGCAGAATATTGATGGAAATAAAACTATAGTGACCACCGCACGAAACGGCCGATATCAGAGAGTAGGCATAGCACAACTGGAGTACAACCTGACCGTCGGGAATTGGTGGACAGCGAAACCCAGCGCATCTTTACTAAGCCATTGGGGATCGACACCTGACTACAAGGTATCTGATCAGAAAAGATGGAAAATAGGCATCAACAACTCTTTCACATTCAACAAGACATTCGGNGCCACACTCNACGGCTATTGGGANTCGACATGCAAGTACATGGATCTGACTCTTAAAAGTGTCNCGGCTATNAACGGAAGNGTGTATAAAAAGCTNCTGAAAAACAGNCTNCAGCTGAAGGNNGACTTTACAGTATGGCGCAGGGGACGCACTGTCATCACCCACGGAACAGATGTCAATATCACGACGCACAATTTCACCCATACACCGCACTTCACCTTCTCNGCACAATGGAANTTCAGAGGCGGNAAGAAAGTGTCGGTTAAAAACAACATTACCGAAACNCAGGAAATCTACNAATACAGCAATATGGGGCGATGACTTGACGATATGTCATTATGCNTTTCCACAACAAATAAGCAGGGACGCGCATGCGCGTNCCTGCTTATTTACTTATTGATATCGGCAGCTTTACCANAGNTTGAAGCGATAGCCCACCGAAAGTTCCACCGACATCATGTTGGAGAGCATCGTCGACTCATGATCCCTTATAAGGCTTGTTGATATCCGGCCTACAAGTCCCGCAAAAAGCTTGCCGCGGTTATAGACACCCGACATGCGGAACACGTTGTAGGCACCAAAGGTGTTTTTTAC
>JAAVGC010000037.1 GCA_014800445.1 Bacteroidales bacterium
GCTGACGGTGTTTGACGTGAACCTGCGCCAAGGTTTCTACAACAAGGAAATTCTTGTCAACTCGATGGAGCGTTGCAATGTGCTTAAAATTAACGATGAGGAACTTGTGACGGTGAGCCGCATGTTCGGTTATCCCGGCATTGACCTCCAGGACAAGTGCTGGATTCTCCTGGGCAAGTACAACCTGAAGATGCTGATACTCACCTGCGGCATCAACGGTAGCTACGTGTTCACTCCTGGCAGTGTGTCGTTTCAGGAAACTCCGGTAGTTGAGGTTGCCGACACAGTGGGTGCAGGTGATTCTTTCACCGCCGCTTTCATCTCATCGATTCTCAAGGGTAAGAGCGTGCCTGAAGCACACAAGACGGCGGTTGCAGTCTCAGCATACGTGTGCACCCAAAATGGTGCTATGCCTGTGCTCCCAAAGCAGTTTACGGAATAAATTATCTTGATCTGGTCAAAAACACATGGCGGGCGGCGAGAGTCGTCCGCTATTTTTGTCGGGGGCAATAGCCGGGATAGCTATGGTAGCTGCTGAGATTATAACGTGTAAGCAATTATATCGCCTCTCCGAGGCTCTAGGTGATTAGTTGCGTCTACCCCAGGCTCCTTACAGTCGCCTGGGGTTAATAATAATAACGCACCTCCGGTGCTACAGACAGACGCTATTCTTTTGCGTCGAATTTTTTTGTATATTTGACTTAAAGAATTGGCTTTGCCAACGCGCACCGGGCAAAGCCCGACGGACGCTATTCTTTTGCGTCGAATTTTTTTGTATATTTGGCAAAAATAGTCTTTGCCATGAGCCAGAAAGTGTTTATTGCTGTTGATCTCGGTGCTACCAGCGGTCGCACCATCGCTACGTCGATTGACAACGGCAAAATCATAATGAATGAGTTAACAAGGTTCCCCAATCATATAATAGAATTTCTGGGACATTCCTACTGGGATCTTCCCGCACTTTATCGCGAGATAATCGGAGGTCTGCGGGAAGCGGGGCAGCGGGGGTATGATGTGGTGTCGATCGGTATCGACACCTGGGGTGTGGATTTCGCAATGTTCGGTGACGACGGCGGCATGATGCGTAATCCCTACTGCTACCGCGACCCTCACACAACAGGAGCTCCCGAAAGGTTTTTCGCACGATATGATGCGGAAAAGGTTTATAACAGCACCGGAATCCAGGTGATGAATATAAACACTCTTTTCCAACTCGATACTCTGCGACAAAATGGCTGCGCGGCTCTGAATGCCGCCCGCAGAATCCTGTTCACGCCTGACGCTCTTGCCTACATGCTGACAGGCAATGCTGTGACAGAGCGCACGATCGCTTCAACCTCGCAAATGATGAATGCGCGTAGCGGCGAACTGGACGTGGAGATTATCGAGGCAATAGGTNTCGATCCGGGGCTGTTCGCGCCGATGGTCGATCCNGGACACTGCGTCGGGACACTCTCGGAGGAGGTCCAGCGCCAAACGGGACTTGGCGCTGTGCCAGTAATTGCTGTGGCAGGTCATGACACGGCTTCGGCTGTGGCGGCTGTTCCGGCTGAGGGGAAAGATTTTGCATACCTCAGTTCGGGCACATGGAGNCTGATGGGTATTGAGGTTGACGAACCTATCATTTCAGACCGGAGCCGCGAACTGAATTTCACCAACGAGGGTGGTGTGGACCGAACGATAAGGTTCCTCAAAAATATCTGCGGAATGTGGCTGCTTGAGTGCTGCCGCCGTGAATGGAAAGCAAAAGGAATAGAGACTTCATACAGTGAACTCTGCGAGGAGGCAGGAAAGGCAGAACGATTCCGGTCTATTGTTAATCCTGATGACCCGCGTTTTGCCAATCCGCGCTCAATGCTCTCGGAGATAGCTGATGCGTGCCGTGAAAACGGCCTGGACGCGCCAGCAACTCCAGGTGAATACACGCTCTGCATTCTTGAAAGTCTTGCTCTGCGTTACCGCCAGGTCATGTCGATGCTGCGGGAGTTTGCCCCCCACAATATCAAGTGCCTGCACATAATAGGTGGCGGCTCACGTAACCGCATACTCAACCAGATGACTGCTGATGCTATCGAGATGCCAGTTGTGGCAGGACCGTCGGAGGCAACCGCTATAGGCAACACNATGATTCAGGCACGGGCGGCCGGAATGGTGGGATCGCTACAGGAGATGCGCCATATCGTGGCGGCTTCAACGGAAACTGAAACTTTCACCCCCAATCCTGATCCGGAGTGGGAAAAGGCATACCGAATTTATTTAACCCTCAAATAAACCAACCATGGGAAATGTTGAAAAAGCTTATGAACTCGCTCGCGAGCGCTACGCAACAATAGGAATAGACACTGAAGCCGCACTGAAAAAACTGGCCGACATACATATATCACTCCACTGCTGGCAGGCTGACGATGTGGCCGGTTTTGAATCGGACGGCGATCTCACGGGAGGCATTCAGGCTACGGGCAATTTCCCCGGTAAAGCCCGCAACATTGAGGAACTCCGCGCCGACATACTCAAAGCTCTCTCACTGATCCCCGGCAGCCACCGCCTGAATCTGCATGAAATCTACGGTGATTTCAAAGGGAAGAAGGTTGACCGCGACGAAGTGGATTTCAGCTACTTCGAGTCATGGGTGGAATGGGCTATGGCTAACGGACTGAAGCTTGACTTCAACTCTACTTCGTTCTCTCATCCGAAGTCGGGTGACCTCACGCTGTCGAATCCCGACCCGGAGATACGTAATTTCTGGATAGAACACACACGCCGGTGCCGTGCGATAGCCGATGAAATCGGCCGCCGTCAGGGAAGCCCGTGCGTGATGAACCTGTGGATACATGACGGATCGAAGGACATCACGGTGAACAGAATGCTCTACCGCTCCCTGCTCAAGGACTCACTCGACAAGATTTTCGACACCGACTACGAGCACATGCTCGACAGCCTGGAGTCAAAGGTGTTCGGTATCGGTCTGGAGAGCTACACTGTGGGGTCAAACGACTTCTACACCGCCTACTGCACGCAGAAACAGAAGCTGATCACCCTCGACACCGGCCACTTCCATCCGACAGAAAGCATCGCCGACAAGGTGAGCTCGATGTTGCTGTTTGTGCCCGCTCTGATGCTGCACGTGAGCCGCCCGGTGCGCTGGGATTCTGATCATGTGACCATCATCAATGACGAGACTCTTGATCTGGCCAAAGAGATCGTGCGCTGCGATGCGCTTGACCGCGTGAATATCGGTCTGGACTATTTCGACGGATCAATCAACCGCATAGGTGCATACGTGATCGGCACTCGCGCCACACAGAAGTGCCTGCTTCAGGCTCTGCTTGAGCCGATCGAGGCTCTGCGCGAATATGAGGCCGCCGGCAAGGGATTTGAGCGTCTGGCTCTGCTCGAGGAAGCCAAGTCGATGCCGTGGGGCGCGGTGTGGGATGAGTTCTGCCGCCGCAACGGTGTGGCTGTGGGTGAAAGCTATATCGGCGAAATCGAGGAGTACGAAAAAGAAATCTTATCAAAACGCAATTAATAATAATGAGTTCAATACTTGACGGCCGTCCCGCACTTGCGGCTGAGGTCAATGCAGTGGCTGAAACAGCCGGCTATCTCTGGCAAAAGGGATGGGCCGAGCGCAACGGAGGAAACATCACCGTGAACATCACCGACCAGGTGGATGATGCCATGCGCGCNCTACCGGCTCTGACAGAACCGACTCCNATAGGCGTGACACTTCCCAACCTGAAAGGATGCTGGTTTTACTGCAAGGGTACAAACCGCCGTATGCGCGACCTGGCGCGTGACCCGATGGCCAACGGCTCAATAATACGCATCACTCCTGACTGCGCACACTATGAGATCGTGGCCGACAGCGTGGTGCGCCCGACGTCGGANCTTCCGTCGCACCTGTCGGTACACAACTATCTGATAGGNAAAGGAAGCAACTACAAGGCNTCGGTACACACCCATCCTATAGAACTTGTGGCAATGAGCCACAATCCCAAGTTCTTAGAAAAGGATGTGCTGACGCGCTTGCTCTGGAGCATGATTCCGGAAACAAAAGCATTCTGTCCGCGCGGCCTCGGCATTGTCCCCTACATGCTGCCCGGCTCGACCGAACTCGCTCAAGCAACTATCGACGCTCTTAAAGAGGACTATGACGTGGTAATGTGGGAGAAGCATGGCGTGTTTGCNGTCGCTCCTGACGTGATGGAGGCTTTTGACATGATCGACACTCTCACCAAAAGCGCGATCATCTACCGCGATGCGTGCTCGATGGGATTCATTCCTGACGGCATGAGCGACGAACAGATGCAGGAGATCTCGCGTGTGTTCAAGCTGCCGAAGTAAATAATCAAGCAATTATAAAACTGCAAGCAATATGGCAAGACCGATAAAAGAGACTCCAATTCTTTTCGGAGCAGATGCGCGCCGATTTGAAGAACGGATGCATAATCCGCCAAAAGTATCGGCAGAGAAACGTGCCCAGATAAGAAGGTCATATGAGACTGTCACAAAAATGATGGTAGATTAAGGATGACACTTGATGAGTTTCAAAGCCGATGCAGAGTAAGACGATTGAACCCAGGCGATAGAGTCACCACATTTGACTGCAAAGATGATGATCTTAATGACTTTCTCATCAATGAGTCGTCGCTCTATCGTGATGCACTGCTGGCAGTCACATATATCGTCGAGGATAAAATTACGTCAGAGGTTCTGGCTTATTTCAGTCTATCAAACGACAAAATTTCACTATCGGATTTCGAAAGTAAAACCGAATTCAATCGTTTCCGAAAGAATAAGTTTGTCAACGAGAAAAGACTGAGGAGCTATCCGGCAATAAAGATAGGACGACTCGCTATAGCAGAATCAGCTCAACATCAATCCATAGGTACATATCTTCTTGAATTTATCGAGGACTATTTCATAGTTGACAATAAATCAGGTTGCCGATTTGTGACCGTGGACGCATACGTGGATGCAATCCCATTCTACATCAAAAACAATTATCAGTTTCTTAATAATGACGACGAGGACAAGCGAACACGCGTAATGTACTTTGATCTCGCGTCGCTCATCTGACACAATTCAAGCCGCACGCAAATATGCAAAATCAAAGAATTGCAGCGGTTTTGGAATTTTCATATAAAGAGATTATCTTTGCGCGAAGAAAGTGCACTCCGGGTATTGCCCGGAGATGCACTCCATAATCCCATAAAGATAAACCACCGACACATAACTCATAGCATGTCAAAGAAAAATCAGGCAGGGCAGAACGAAGCCAACGCCATCGACGAGCTTAATGACCAGCTCACCGGTATCAGCCAGAAAGTGCAGGAAAACCAGCGCATAATCTATATCGCAACAGGCATAGTGGCATTCGTTGTCATCTGTGTGCTCGTTTATATCTATGCTTTCCGTAATCCCGGAATAGAAAAGAGCAACAATGAGATCGGTCAGGCTGATCTTCAGCTTTTCCAGGGCAATGACTCGACAGCTCTGCTGCAATATGAGAATATCGCCAATAATCATGGCTACAGCGCCGGCAACCGCGCCGCACTTCAGGCAGCTATCCTTCTCTACGATAAAGGAGAGTACCAGAATGCCATCAATTACCTCAACAAGTATTCGGCTGACGAGGCATTTATCGGTGCCGCAGCATATTCACTGGAAGGTGACTGCTACGTGAACCTCGACCAGCTCGACAATGCCGTAAAGGCTTTCAAGAGCGCAATCGCCCAGAGCGACGACAACCCGAGCTACACTCCTTACTTCATGCTCAAGCTCGCCCGCGTCTATAACGCACAGCAGAAATATGCCGACGAGCTGAAGGTGTATGAGGATATCCAGAAGAATTATCCGGCTTACGGTGACATGTACGGCGTGGACATACGCAAGTATCTGGAACGCGCACGACTGCAGAGCGCGAAGTGACACGCTGAAACTACTGACAAACTCTTTTCAGGGTCGCGAAGGGCACTCGACAGTCAATGCCTTTCCCGACCCTGAAGTTTAAGCAATTGTTCTCTCCAACTCCTACTCCACAACCAGGAATGAATATGAAATCCACTCTCCTCACTATTGCGGCTCTGCTCGCCGCTCCACTGTCGGCTCTCGCCTGCACAAGCCTTATCGCCGCCAAAGGTGCGACCAAGGATGGCAGCGTGATTATCACATACGCCGCCGACAGCCACAATCTCTATGGCGAACTATATCACCAACCCGGTGGCAAGCATGCTCCCGGCACCATGCGTAAAGTGGTTGAGTGGGACACCGGCAAGTATCTCGGCGAAATTCCTGAGGCGGCGGTGACCTACACCACTCTCGGCAACATGAACGAGCATGGTCTTGCCATAGCGGAAAGCACGTGGGGAGGACATGAGGAACTGGTGGACACCACCGGGCTCATTGACTACGGCTCTCTGATCTACATCACTCTCCAGCGTGCCCGCACCGCCCGCGAAGCCATAAAGGTGATGACCGATCTCGTGAAAGACTACGGCTACTACAGCTCGGGGGAATCTTTCTCTATCGCCGACGGAGAGGAGGCATGGATCATGGAACTCATAGGCAAAGGGGGCAAGGAGAAGGGCGCTGTGTGGGTGGCGCGCCGCATACCCGACGGATATATTTCGGGGCATGCCAATCACCCGCGCATACATCAGTTCCCACTCAATGATCCGGAAACGCTCTATAGCCCCGATGTGATCTCTTTTGCACGCGAGATGGGCTATTTTGATGGTGATGACAAGGATTTCAGCTTCTCGCTCGCCTATTCCGACACCGATTTCGGCGCACTACGCGGCTGCGATGCCCGCGTGTGGTCGTTTTTCAACAATCATGCCCAAGGGATGGACAAATACCTGAACTGGATCGACAATGCCGCCGGCCCGGTGATGCCTCTCTGGGTAAAGCCCGACGAGCAGCTGAGTGCCGATGACATGAAGTGGGCTATGCGTGACCACTTCGAGGGTACACCCTACGACATGACGCAGGACGTGGGCGCAGGCCCCTACGCGGTGCCCTACCGCTGGCGTCCGATGACGTTTGAGGTGGACGGTCAGAAGTACACCCATGAGCGCGCAATCGCAACCCAGCAAACCGGCTTCACGTTTGTGGCACGCCTGCGCTCAGACCTTCCGGACGCAGCGAAAGGATTGCTGTGGTTTGGCACCGACGATGCCAACACCGCCGTCTATATCCCCATATATTGCAGCGTAACAACTGTTCCTCACGAACTTGCCAACGGCAACGGTGACATGAACACATTGTCGTGGGACGCTAACTTCTGGGTTAACAATTATGTGGCAAATCAGGCTTACAACCGTTACAGCCAGATGATTCCCGACATACGCCGCGTGCAGTCGGAGCTTGAACAGGGTGCACTTGCAGCTACGGAAGCCTTTGAAGCACAAGCCTCAACGCTCAGTGCAGCCGAGGCAGCAAAGGCCACTCAGGAAATAGCCAATACATGGGCAGCGAAAGCTACAGCCGACTATAAAGCTCTCGGTGACTTCCTGCTGGTGAAATACATGGACGGAAATATCAAGCGCCAGAATGATGACGGCTCATTCGCCCGCAACCGCTACGGGCTTCCTGCGTCGCCGACGTTCGGCGGATATGACGATCCGCGTTATTTCCGCGCCATCGCCGACGAAACAGGCGACCGCCTGAAGGTGCGCGACGTGAAGCCTCAGGGCAAATAATCAATTCCACCTCACAAAGAAGAAACAAATGTCGAGAAACGACAATCAACTTGGCGATATCACCCTGCTCGGAGCATCGGTTAAGGAATACCCCAACGACTACTGTCCCGAAATATTACAGACGTTTGTCAACAAACATCCCGGCAAAGAGTACGTGGTGACATTCAACTGTCCGGAGTTCACTTCGCTCTGCCCCATCACAGGTCAGCCCGACTTCGCCCGGATCGTGATCAGCTACATGCCGCGCGAACGCATGGTGGAAAGCAAGAGCCTTAAACTGTATCTCTTCAGTTTCCGCAATCACGGNGATTTCCATGAGGATTGCATCAACATCATCGCTGATGATCTGTTCAAACTGATGGATCCTCTGTATCTTGAGGTGACAGGCATATTCACNCCACGCGGCGGTATAGCGATCTACCCGTTTGCCAACCGCGCCGATGCNGNNCATGAGGAACTTGCCGCCACACGCCGCCGCGAAATGCTCTCGACAGCACTGTCAATGTCAAAATCCTATAACTGAAGCCGCGATGAAATCAGCACTGATGGTACTATCGGGGGGCGTTGACTCGGTGACAATGCTACATGAGTACGCCGACACGATCGCTCTCGCCGTGAATTTCCACTACGGTTCAAATCACAACGAGCGCGAAGCCGAATGCGCCAGGCTGCACTGCCGGCAACTCGGTATCGAACTTGTGGAAATCAATCTCGCNTTCATGGGAGANTATTTCCACAGCTCGCTTCTCGATGGGGCGGATGCTATACCCGACGGNCACTACGCCGATGAAAACATGCGTTCGACAGTGGTTCCATTCCGCAACGGCATAATGCTTGCAGTGGCTGCCGGCCTCGCCGAATCACGCGGCCTGACCGAAGTCTATATCGCCAATCACGCAGGTGACCACTCGATATATCCTGACTGCCGTCCGGAGTTCATAGATGCCATGGCGGGAGCCGTGAGCGCAGGCACCTACGAGGATGTCAAGATCATGGCACCCTACACTTATCTGGACAAAGTCGAGATAGTGCGTCACGGCGGACGGCTGGGTATAGACTACTCCACGACCTACAGTTGCTACAAAGGTGGCGCAAAACACTGCGGCACATGCGGCACATGCGTAGAACGCCGGGAGGCAATGGCTGCCGCCGGAGTCACCGACACTACCGAGTACATGAGCGACCTCATGACGGAAAAAAGCAAATAAAAACAACTCAAAATACTCCCCTCTTTCTCCCCGAAGTTTATCATCCCCACACCCCACTATGGAAAAAGAAGTGAAAAAACAAGAGATGCAGCGGGCAGCCGATAATATGCGTGTGCTCATCGCTGCCATGGTCGAACGCGCCAAGTCGGGACACCCCGGCGGCTCAATGGGCGGCTCTGATTTCACCAACGTTCTATATTCCAACTACCTGGTATATGACCCCGAAGATCCTACATGGATGGCCCGTGACCGTTTCTTTCTCGATCCCGGCCACATGTCGCCCATGCTCTACAGCGTGCTGGCTCTGACGGGCAAATACACGCTCGACGAACTCAAGGATTTCCGCCAGTGGGGTAGCCACACTCCGGGGCATCCGGAGCTCAATCCCGAGCGCGGTGTAGAAAACTCGTCGGGTCCGCTCGGACAGGGTCATGTGATGGCTGTGGGCGCCGCCATAGGCGAGCGTATCATCGCCAACCGTTTCGGCGAGGAGTGGGCTCACAAGACTTACGCATTTATCTCAGACGGTGGTATTCAGGAGGAAATCTCTCAAGGTGCCGGCCGCATAGCCGGAACGCTCGGCCTGAGCAACCTCATCATGTTCTACGACGCTAACGATGTGCAGCTTTCGACCCGCGTGGACGAGGTGACATCGGAAGACACTGCCGCCAAATACCGCGCATGGAACTGGCACGTGATCGAGATCGACGGCAATGATCCCGTGCAGATAGCACGTGCAATAGAAGAAGCCAACGCACAGACCGAGAAACCGACCCTGATCATTGGCCACACAATCATGGCGAAGGGTGTGGTGAAACCCGACGGCTCAAGCCTTGAGGGGGCGGTGTCGACCCACGGCCAGCCACTGAGTGCAGCCGGCGCAGATGTGGCTGCAACTATCGCAGGACTGGGTGGCAATCCCGAATCTCCTTTCGAGATATGGGACGATGTGGCCGCAACCTATGCAGCACGTCGTGAGGAACTTAAAAAAATAGTGGCGGAGAGAAAAGCACGTCAGCAGAAATGGGCAGAAGAGAATCCTGCCGATGCCGAACTCCTGCAGAGCTATATAGATGGCAAGATGCCTGAAATAGACTGGGACAGCATTGAGTACAAGCCGGGGCTTGCAAGCCGCAACGCATCGGCCAACGTGCTCGGCGTACTTGCCGAGAATCTCGGCAACATGATCGTGTCGAGCGCCGACCTTGCCAACTCTGACAAAACCGACGGTTTCCTNAAGAAAACTCACGCCATAACCAAAGGGGACTTCAGCGGACGCTTCCTGCAAGCCGGTGTNGCCGAGCTTACAATGGCATCGATCATCAACGGTATCGCGCTGCATGGCGGCCTGCTTGGTGCATGCGGCACATTCTTTGTGTTCTCTGATTACATCAAGCCCGCACTGCGCATGTCGGCACTGATGGAACTTCCGGTGAAGTTTGTGTTCACCCACGACGCATTCCGTGTTGGCGAGGATGGTCCCACCCACGAACCAATCGAGCAGGAGGCACAGATGCGCCTGATGGAACAGATGGACAATCTGTCGGGCAAACAGAGCGTGCTCGTGATCCGTCCGGCCGACTCGGCCGAGACCGTGACAGCGTGGAAAATGGCGATGGAAAACACCGACTCTCCCACTGTGCTCATTTTCTCACGCCAGAACCTCGAGGATCTGCCTGCTCAAAAAGGCGACCGCCGCGAGGAGGCAAAGGGTGCAGAGCGCGGAGGCTATGTAGTGTATGAGAATCCCGCCGCTACCGCAACTCTCGTGGGTAACGGAAGCGAGGTAGCCAATCTCATTCATGCAGCTAAAGAGCTTGAGAAGGATGGTATCAACGTGAGAGTCGTTTCAGTTCCTTCAGTGGGATTGTTCATGCGCCAGGATGCTGACTACCGTCATTCGGTGATCCCGCGCGGAAGCGAGATATTCGGCCTCACCGCCGGACTGCCCACCACGCTCTATCCTCTCATGAAAGAAGCATCACGCTGGGATGTGAAGGGACTTGAGCGCTTCGGTGCATCGGCTCCCTACAAGGTGCTGGAGGAGAAGTTCGGCTTCACTCTTCCACACGTGATTGAAGCCGTGCGTACATTTGCCACCGGAAAGTGACAAGGAAAGACAAGAAAGAAGCCATACTCGATGAGCTTGTCGTGCTTGACAAGCTCACGGATGTGGCTGAAGCATACATCATAAAGGGGGTGCTGGAAACGAACGGCATCCCCTGTATTGTTGATGGCGGTGTGCTGTCGAGCGTCTACCCTGCCAATCTCGAATTCTCGATGGTGATAGTGAGGGTGCGGCGCCGCGATCTGCTTATGGCGCAAAATCTGCTGGGGTATAAGGCGGAGAGGTAATTTTTGTTTTAGGACGCACGGACCGTGCGTCCCTACTTTATTTTTTTGGTTTATGGAGTGTGTGGTGCTTGTTACGGAAGGTGATTTCAGGACTCATGCGAGTCAACGGGAGGCGGTGGCAACATTGCTTGCCGGACATTTCGGAC
The DNA here is from genome assembly GCA_014800445.1 of Bacteroidales bacterium. Classification (GTDB taxonomy): domain Bacteria; phylum Bacteroidota; class Bacteroidia; order Bacteroidales; family Muribaculaceae; genus JAFLTL01. The sequence goes on from JAAVGC010000037.1 coordinate 11,413, forward strand.
ACACCGTGGAGATCGCACACACAGAAGCTGGTGCTCCATATATCCAGAGGTTTAACGGATATATTTCAATAAGCCACTGTGCCGTGGCAGTGGCCGTGGCAATAAGCCGGCATCCGGTGGGGGTTGACATTGAAGGACACAGATATGAGAAAATGCGACGTATTGCACACCGATACGTTTCGGCAGAAACAATTGACATGGATATCGACAGCCCGACAATGCTTTCGGCAACCTGGTGTGCCAAAGAAGCGATCTATAAATTGCACCGTGGAGAGGGGTTTTCATCGCATGTTTCAGTTGGATTCCCGTCTCCTAAACATATTTTAACCATAAAACACACTAAAAACTATACTCTTGCGGTAGCAATGGAGAGATAATCCAGGCTCCTCTACTTTTAATATATTATTGTATATCAATAATTTATAGGGGGGGGGTATAAAATATGTTTTATAACATATTTTTACCTGTTAAATTCAGTGAAATTGTATTGCCAAATTAAAATCAAATTGCGTACATTTGCGTCGTAGGCTAAAGCAAAGCGTATTACCGCACGCCGATCATCATAACCAATGCAGAAAGATCCCGGCATATATCCGGTTTATCAGACATAATTAAAATTCAGTTCATAATCAATCAATTCATTTCATGAAGTTGCTCAGGAAAAGAGTTCCGCAAATAACGCGCCTGATGTGCATAGCAATTGCATTTTNGGTAGCTGCGGGTTTCACGGCTTTTGCCGATGTGAAGGGTACCATCCTTGACAAGGAGGGTGAACCCATCGTTGGTGCCACCGTGCTCGTAAAGGGCACACAGAAGGGTGCAGCGGCCGATCTTGACGGCCAGTTTACTCTCAGCGGCGTTGACGCCAATGCTACGCTGCTCGTATCGGCTGTGGGCTACACTCCGCAGGAGATCGCCCTCAAAGGCCGCACAGACATTACCATCACCCTCGTGGAGGACAGCAAGGTGCTCGATGACGTGGTGGTGATCGGTTATGGTTCGCTCCAGAAAAAGCAGGTGACATCTTCAATCACCTCTATCAAAGCAGACGACCTTGCTGCCGGTATCGGCGGTGCAACTGTCGGAACGGCTCTTCAGGGCAAGATCGCCGGTCTATCGATCGACGGCACCAACTCTCCTAACGCAAGCTCGAGTTTCCAGCTCCGTGGTGTGGGTTCGGTGAATGCAGCCCAGAGCCCTCTGATTGTCATCGACGGTGTTCCGGGTGGTGATATACGTCTGCTCGCTCAAGAGGATATCGAGAGCATCGACGTGCTCAAGGACGCATCGGCCGGTGCTATCTACGGTACACGTGCTGCAGCAGGTGTGATCCTCATCACAACAAAGAATGCAAAGGCCGGCAATGTGCGCGTGACCTACACCGGTGAGTTCACAACCGATTTCATCCGCAATAAGCCCGATCTGCTCACTGCCGACGAATATACCAAGACAGTAGCAAACGCAACCGACTGGGGTTATGACACCGACTGGTATGATGCCGTTACCCGCAATCATCCCTTCTCGCAGCAGCATATGCTTACCCTTCAGGGTGGTACTGACAATCTATCGGTTTACTCCTCACTCATGTATAAGGATGCCGAGGGTGTGGTTATCGGTGACAACCGTAAGGACTACTCGGGTCGTATCAACGCCACTTACAAGCTTTGGGATAACCGCGTAGAAGTCGGCGTACGCCTTCAGGCACGTGAGGCCGACCGCGACCAGCGTGGCGGTGAAGGTACTGTAGGCACAGCCATGCGCTACAACCCCACTATACCTCTGATGAGTGTGAATGAGCCCACGAAGTGGAACGTGGACGAAGCCGGCGCAGGTGCGGCAGGAGGTACCCCGGTATCTAACATCGAATACCAGTACAACAACGGAAAGGATCAGTGGCTCCTCGGAACCGCAACACTCAAGATCCGCCTTTACGACGGTCTTAATCTACAGGGTTCGGCCAACGTTGACCGCCGCCAGTATCAGGGCGTCTACTATGAGGACGCAAAGCGCTACAGCTCTATCCAGAACAACCGCGCAGGCTACGCCTCACATAGCTTCGACAAGACTACCAATATCTCCTACGACGCTTATCTGAGCTATCTCAAGGAGTTCGGTGAGAACCGCGAACACCGTTTAGATGCCGTGCTGGGCTGGTCATACTGGGACAGCGCAAGAGAAACATTCTCGGCAAACAATGCTGATTTCTCGATCAACGGTATCGGTCCGTGGAATCTCGGCGAAGGCACGTATCTTAAGGACGGTAACGCCGGTATGAGCTCTTACAAGTCTCCCACAAACCGCCTCATCTCATTCTTTGCCCGCGCCAACTACAGCTACGATGACAAGTACATGGCCAGCGCATCGGTTCGCCGCGAGGGTTCATCGAAATTCGGTGCCAACAACCGCTGGGGTACATTCTGGGCTGTTTCGGGTGGCTGGCGCATCAGCCGTGAGAGCTTCATGGACGACACCCGCGACTGGCTCAGCGACCTCAAGATCCGTGTCGCCTACGGTGTGACCGGTAACAACTCAATCCCGACAGGTATCACAAAACCTCGTCTGACCAACGATGCCGGCGGCTGGCTCAACTCTGCCACAGGTACGTTCTTCAACTCCTACGGCCCGGCCAACAATGCTAACCCAGATCTGAAATGGGAGGAGAAGAAAGAGTTTAACGTAGGTCTTGATTTCTCACTCTTCAATGATCGTCTCTGGGGTAAATTTGACTGGTACACCCGCGACATCGACAACCTTCTCTTTGAAGTAGACGCTCCTCAGCCTCCTTACGTGTCAAACACGATCTGGCGCAACGTGGGCTCGATGCAGAACAAAGGTTGGGAAATCGAGGTAGGCGGCAACGCTATACAGACTAAAGATTTCACCTGGACATCGACACTCAATTTCTCGCACAACTCCGGCAAGATCAAGAAGCTCGGTATGGAAGGCCAGTACATCGACGGTGACGGCTTCCCCAACCCCGGTAACCCCGGTAGCCCGGTACGCCTCTCAAGCGGCTCACCCCTTGGCAAGTTCTTCGTGTTCCGCTATGCAGGTGTTGATGAGAACGGAAATATCCAGATCTACGA
>JAAVGC010000038.1 GCA_014800445.1 Bacteroidales bacterium
TAACATCAAGCCCCACATCGGGCCACGTTCAGCGGCGACGGTGTGGGGTATTTTCATTCACGACAATAACGGCATCGAAGACGTCGGCTAACCGACCTCTCCGAGACCATATTATCAGAACAGGTCGGAATGAGAACCTGTGTCGATCAAGAGCAGAAGCAGCTCGTCGTCATATTGTTCCCAAACCAATAGCCAGTCAGGTGTAATGTGACATTCCCATGCGCCTGCATACTTTCCCACAAGCTTGTGAGGCCGATATTTGGATGGCAGTGTCCCTGTCTCTACAAGAATATTAAGTGTTTCTCTTAACAACTCAACATTCAGACCACGCTTCTCACATTTCTTAAGTGATTTCTTAAACTTGTTAGAATAAGTAAGCTTGTACATCTTAGCCTAAGATTCTTTTGAAGAGATCATCAACGCTGTCTGCATGATTAATGCGTCCGGCACGCACGTCTTCATACGCCTCGTCGAGACCGCATTTGCGTTTCTTCTCCGGCTTGGCGATCGAGACGCCTTCTATGGCATTCAGAATTTTCTTCAGGTGCGGCAGGATCGATTTGTCCTCAATATTGATTGTTAACTGTGTCATGACTTGTTCTTTTTGTGGACGCAAGTTATGAAAATCCGTCCAAACAATCAAGCATCTGCCATGAGGTTGNCGGCAAGGGTGCGCAGTTCCTCGGTCTTCTCCTCNGTNAGTCNGCCACGCAGGGTTACCATCGGCTCGACGATGGTGATGTCCTTCATGTTCTCAAACATCTGNCGCATCTTCTTGCCGGCCGCCGGAGCCCAAAGNCCGTTNTCGACNATNGCNACCCTGCGGCTGCAATATCCTTTGAGCGACAGATGATGGATGAAGTCATGCATCGGCGGGAATATCTCGGCATCATAGGTGGGCGACAGCACGACAAGGTGGCTCATGCGGAATGCATCTTCAACGGCTTCGGCCTGATCATCGCGTGTGAGGTCGGTGATGGAAACTTTGGGTGCTCCTGATTCACGCAGTATCTCTGCAAGCTGNTTCNNCGCCTGCTCGNTGAAACCGTGGATCGNAGCNTNGGCNACGAGANNNCCGGNTGTCTCCACATCATAGGCTGCCCATGTCTTGTAAAGGGTCAGGTATTTCTCAAGATNTCCCTCGAGCACNGGACCGTGAAGCGGNGCGATAGCGTCGATTTCTTTGCCTGCNAGTTTCTGGAGGACAGTNTGTACCGGTTTGCCGTATTTNCCGACGATGTTGAAGTAGTAGCGTCGTGCCTCGCATGCCCAAGGCTGTGNCGGATCCGGATTACCGAAGCGTCCGAAACCGTCGGCTGAAAACAAGGTCTTTGCGTAGGCATCGTAAACCATCATCACCTCGGGCCAATGCACCATCGGGGCGGTCAGGAAAAGCAGATTGTGCTTTCCGAGCGACAATGTCTCGCCATCGGCCACTGTTTTGATGCGGTCNTCAAAATTTATGTCCCCGACAATGAGGGGGAGCATTTTGTAGGCGGNNGCCGTGCATATCAGCTGGCAGTCGGGATATGTATCCATTACCCATGCGATCTGCGACGAATGATCCGGCTCAAGATGCTGGATTATGAGGTAGNCGGGAGCTTTGCCCACCGGCAAATTCTCGGTGAGATTTTTGCGCCATTCATCGGCCATGCGCTCGTCGGCNGTGTCGATGAGTGCAATTTTGTCGTCTAAGATCAGATAAGAGTTATAGGAAATACCTTCGGGAACACTATACTGGTTCTCAAATAAATCCAGTNCCTTGTCATATACGCCTATTGNTTTGATATCGTNCTGCATATTTTTTTACCTGAGTTTTTGTTTGTCTGCAAAATTAACTAATTCCCGAGATATGTAGGTATCATATTGCAGACGCTGCCCGAAAAAGATCCGGGCAGCGTCGTGTGGAGTTGATCGGTGATCAGTATGTCATGACAGGCGTAAGTTCCTTTGCCTGATCNATCATGCGTTGGATCTCTTTTTCGGCAGGGACGCGATTGCAAAGGTTCTTGGCTTCGTTCACCTCGATCATCTTGGCATAGAGATTGGCGGCTACACGGTGTCTAAGNTCTTTCACGGTGTCGACTCCTGCNGCNTCAAGNANNTCGGCAAACTGGCCGGCAACACCTTTNATACGGAACAGGTCGGCNTGGTTGGTCCATTTCAGAATGAGCTTCTCGGGAATCTCGGTTGCGGAGGCGAGTTCCTCGCGCCCCTTCTTGGTTGCGGCGCGGTTAAGCAGATCATCAGTCGTGATGATGCCGGCTTGGTTGAGCTTGGCTGCGTAGGTGCTGCCGATGCCTTCGATTTCTATGATCTTGTAGGCCATGGTGAGTAAATTTAAGGTTGAGAACTGAGAGTTGTATTCTTGTGTTACTACAACAAATTGTAAATCTTATTGGTTTGGCCTTGATTGAGGTTTTGCCTGTGTTTTGTTCAGAATTGTCCGTAGGGTACCGAGAAAGTGTCACCCTGATTGGGATCACCGGTTTTCAGTCCTTTAGTGAGCCAATTCACACGCCATTGCGAGCGACCATGATTGAAACTCTCAGGCATCTCGCGGCCGGTGGCTTTCCGTTGCAGATAATCATCTCCGATTTTCGATGCGGCATTGACAGCACGCTCGATATCGCCCGGCTCTATAGACCCAAACATCTCGTTGTCATTGTGAGCCCACACTCCGGCATAGAAATCGGCTTGCAATTCAAGCCTGACGCTAATCTTATTGGCTTCGGTGTCACTAAGCTCTGCCATTTTGTTGTGGGCAGCATCGAGTGTGCCCAGCAAGTATTGCACGTGGTGACCTACTTCATGGGCAATCACGTAGGCATAAGTGAAGTCACCTGATGCTCCTATGGTCTGTTCCATATTCTTGAAAAAGTCCAGATCGATGTAGACGGTTTGGTCAGCGGAACAGTAAAATGGACCCATCTGTGCCGATCCTTGACCGCAACCGGTCTGTATGGCACCATGATAGAGGACCATTTGCGGCGGCTCGTAGGTACCCCAGCCCTGACGTTGAAACTCACGTGTCCACACGTCCTCAGTACCCGCAAGCACTTGCGATGCTATTGTGGCAAGTCGCTCATCCTCGGCATCTGGAGTGTAACTCTGCTGTCCGGTGGCACCTTGCGAAAACTCATTCAGTGCCGACTGCGCCACATCGCCCAGGTCGCCACCCGACATCAGGGTGATTACTGCGGCGATTATCACGCCTATGATTCCACCACCTACGCCGATACTCCTGCCCGAAATACCTCGTTTGTCAACCACATTGTTGCTTCTGCGTCGTCCGTCAAGTCTCATGCCAGTATATTAGAAAAATGTTTGAAAGTTAAACGACCGACAGTGTAAAAACGTTCTTAGTTATGACACTATTTCCCAGAAAAAATCATCGGGTCGGCTTGTCGGGCTGCCTGAAACAAACTTACTGCATGTCATGGAGTGGCTGATAGAATTTTTCCAGAAGAATCCGGTCATACCGGTATTCCTTACACTTGGTCTTGGATTCTGGCTTGGCAAGCTTAAAATAAAATCATTTACCCTCGGGCCTGTCGCGGCGACTCTTATNGTCGGTGTGATCATCGGGCAGATGAAGATTGCGGTACCCGATATTCTCAAAACAGTATTNTTTTTATTTTTCCTGTTTTCAACAGGCTATGGGGTNGGACCGCAATTCTTCAGATCGTTTAAGGGGACGGGGACACGTATGCTTCTGTTTGCTATCGTTGAAGCTCTTATCTGTGCCGCGCTTGTGATTCTGGCGGCATGGTTCATGGGCTACAGCAAGGGGGTGGCGACCGGACTATTCGCCGGGTCGCAGACAGTATCGGCGGCACTCGGTCTGCTCGCCGATACAGTGCGCGAGATGCCTGTCGAGGACACTGTNCGCAACCATCTTCTTGTGATTATTCCGGCATGTTATGCGGTCACTTATGTGTTTGGCACTATAGGCACTGCATGGTTTCTTTCCAGTGTGGCACCCGCGATGATGGGAGGTATGAAGAAAGTGAAGCAAGAGGTTGCCGACATAGAGCAGAGTATGGATGGCGCTGATGCGACTCTTGCCCCGGGAATAATTCCGGCACGTCGCAATGTGCTGTTCCGTGCCTATGAAGCACAGAGTGAATTATTTGACACTCCACGTACTGTCGAAGAGGTAGTGCGGTTCTATGATGCTGCCGGAAGCAGAGTGGTCGTTGAAAGAGCCCGCATCGGGGGAGCGGTGCTTGAACCCTCATGCACAATGAAAATATCGAAAGGCGACAGGCTTGTGCTGGGTGGCCGTGCCGACGATATGGTGTCAATCAAAAATCCTCCGGGACCGGAGATTGCCGATCCGGAACTACTGAACTTCGGGGCAGAGCGTACGCCTGTTACCGTGGCCTCAGGAAAAATTGATGGAATGAGTTTCGCCACGCTCCGAAATCAGCCTTTCATGCAACGTGTAATGATAGCGTCGATTAAGCGCAACGGTATGAATATACCGGCAAAAAACATGACTGAAATTCATGGAGGGGATATTCTCACTCTTGTAGGATGGCCATGTGATGTGGCTAAAGCTGCTGCGGCGATTGGCTATGCCGACCGCGATACCGACACGACCGATATGGTATTTGTGGGACTTGGAATTGCACTCGGTTGCATTATCGGTGCCATCTCGTTTCGTATCAACGGTATACCAATGGCGCTTGGCACAAGCGTGGGCGCACTTATCGCCGGATTGTCGCTTGGGTGGTTGCGTGCCCGACGTCCGTCGTTCGGTCATATCCCTTCATCGGCTCTGTGGATATTTAATAATCTTGGTATCAATATGTTTATTGCGGTGATAGGGCTTTCTGCCGGTGGTGCGCTCATTCAGGGACTTAAAGAGGCTGGAGTGATGATTATCCTCGTCGGCGTGGTACTGACGTTGATCGGATTGGTTATCAATGTATTATTAGCACACAAGGTGTTCCGTTTCTCCTCTCCGCAAACTCTTGGATGCGTGGCCGGCGGCCGCTGTTGCGTTGCAGCTATGGGAGCCATCCAGTCAACCTTGAAGAGTGATGTTCCCAATCTTGGTTTCACGGTGTGTTATGCGGTGGGAAATGTCTCTCTTGTATTCTCGAGTCTGCTTGTGCTTTTTCTCGTATAGCGAATTATNCGATCGGCATTCTGGCGTTATGGTCTGTCGCACGGCTTACGGTAGACCCNAATAATCAGCATGAAAAAATAAGGCGTGCATTGCGCACGCCCATGTAGTATTTAATAGGGATTTAGGTCAGTTTGATCCTTTGAGGGTCACGATTATAACGCCGTTAGCACCGCGTGTGCCGTAGCCTGCACCATCCTTGAGTACTTCCACTTTCTCTACTTCCATTACCGTGATTGAAGGAGGCGTCGTCGATTCTGAACCATCCACGATCCATAGCGGATCGGCACTTGAGTTGAACGACGCGGAGTTGCGTATCACAAGATTGGTGCCNTCATCCGATATGCTCACTCCGGGTATAAGGCCCCGTAAAGCAGAGATTAGGTTTGACTCACCGGTGGCGGCAAGCTGTTCGGCTGTCACACCACTGCGTGGTCCAAGGTACTCTCTCTTTTTCACGTAACCGACTCCCATTTTTATCAGTTCCTGGTCCTCGGTGCCCTCGGCCGAGAGTTCGCCTATGGTGATGCGCATACCCTTGCTGCCGTTGACAGGGACGCCATATGTCGTTTTCTTGATTGTAACGTGGATTGTGTCTGTTGGTTTGACATCGGTCAGGCCGAATTTGCCATCTTTATCCGATTTAGCATATTGCTTCGGATTATGAACGTAAACTTTCGCACCCTTCACTGGATTGCCGTTGAGATCGATCAGCAAGCCGTTGAACGGTTCTGATGCTACCGCTGCGCCTGTGGTGGCAAGCAACAGCATGATAGAAGCATAAACTTTCATGATTTTGATTTATAGAAGTTGTAATGCACAAATATATGCAAATTTACCCGACTACAAAGTAACAAGATGCCGATATGCGATAAAAACAGTCAATTTTATTGTAATTTTGAATCATATAAATAAATTGCAAAAGATATGACACACATCTTATCGCGTTTGACACGACTTGTTGTCGCGTTTGTAGCTCTGACGGCTATTTCTTGCTCGCACCCAGTTGACTACACTGTGCTTCAGTGGAATATCTGGCAGGAGGGTACTAAAGTTCCGGGCGGATATGACGCTATTGTCAATGAAATCACACGTCTGCAACCGGATTTCGTTACTTTGAGCGAAGTGCGCAATTATCGCGGTGTTGATTTCACTGCCCGTCTTGTCGAAGACNTTGCAGGGAAGGGAGTCACCTATTACACTGCGCCGAGTTACGATTCCGGTCTGTTGAGCCGATATCCTATCGAACAGTTCGACACCATCTTTCCTGAGAATGGTGATCATGGGTCAATCTATCGCCTCTACGCCACCACCCCGGCCGGACATCGGTTCGCCGTTTACACGGCTCATCTCGACTATCAGAATTGTACCTATTATGAGCCTCGCGGATATTCAGGAGTCGACTGGTCGGAATGTGAGATCCCGGCATCAGTTGAGGAAATTATTGAGAAAAACGATCGCTCTTTGCGCGATGATGCAGTCCGTGTATTCATCAAGGCTGCGAATGCAGATGTCGCCGAGGGACGAATAGTCATACTCGGTGGAGACTTCAATGAGCCGTCGCACCTCGACTGGTCGCAAGCCACAGCCGGGATGCGTGACCATGCCGGGTTCGCTGTGCCGTGGACCGTGTCGACCCTGCTTGCGGGGGCGGGCTTTACCGATGCCTATCGCGCGGTCTACCCGGATGCTATTGAGAATCCATGTTTTACCTTCCCAAGTGCCAATAATGATGTGGCACCAGAGAAATTAACCTGGGCTCCTAAAAGCGACGAACGCGACCGCATTGATTTCATTTACTACAAAGCACCTGACGCTGATGCTGCAACCGTGGTTGAGGCAGCAGTGTTCGGCCCCCGCGAGTCAGTGGACAAGGCACGTGTTGTCGCAGATCCGGGCAACGATAGCTACATTCTGCCACTCGGTGTGTGGCCCACTGACCACAAAGGTGTTCTTGTAAAATTAAAGTGTAAATAAATTTGCTTTATTGGCACACTTTCAGTAATTTCGCACCGATTTTTCCGCTCCGGGCATTCAAAGAAGCCAGCGTGTGCAGCATTAAGCCATCGGCTCGCCTTGGTCGGGTTTACCTTAAAAGGTTATATAAATGTACGTTATCGTAGAAATCCAGGGCCAGCAGTTCAAGGCTGAGGCCGGACGCTTCCTCTACGTCCACTATCTGGGCGAAGAGAGCAAGAAGGGCGACAAGGTTGAGTTTGACCGCGTCCTCCTCATCGACAATGACGGAGCCGTAACAGTTGGAGCTCCTACTGTCGCAGGTGCAAAAGTTGTATGCGAGATCGCAGAGCCCCTCGTTAAGGGTGACAAAGTTATCGTGTTCAAGAAAAAGCGCCGCAAAGGCTATCGCCGCAAAAACGGTCATCGCCAGTATTTCACAAAGGTTACGATCAATGACATCGTAGCTGGAGAACTTCCCGCTTAACCCCCTATCACCAGAACCAAATGGCACACAAAAAAGGAGTCGGCAGTTCAAAGAACGGCCGCGAGTCAGAAAGCAAACGACTCGGCATCAAAAAGTTTGGCGGTCAGGTAGTGAAGGCCGGCAACATCATCAAGCGTCAGCGTGGCACCGCACATCATCCCGGCCGCAACATGGGCATGGGTAAGGACCACACCCTCTATGCCCTCATCGACGGCACAGTGCTGTTCACCACGGGCAAGAACGGACGCAAGTTCATCAACATTGTTCCTTTTGAGACAGTAGCAGAAGCATAAAAAAGTCTTTTACTGCCACAAAATAGTGAACAGAATCAACAAGAGGCTGTGCCAATTATGGTGCAGCCTTNTTAATTTTCATCTGGTTGCTGGTTATGCTGTAAGAGGGGAGCNGACTGGAGAATGCGGGGATGGTGATTGCGATGTCGGTGGTTTTTTATAACTTTGGGGATGTATGGAAGATGGAAAGATTGATGGCCTGAAGAGGTCGGATTTTGAGATAATGGCTCCGGCCGGAAGCCGTGAGTCACTTCATGCCGCTATAGCGGCTGGTGCCGATTCGGTGTATTTCGGTGTGCAAGGACTAAATATGCGTGCACGATCAAGCGCTAATTTCACGCTTGCCGATCTGAAGGATATCGCTTCGATATGCCGCGATAATGGTGTCAAATCNTATCTGACTTTAAACACGGCNGTATTTGACTCGGATCTTGATGCAGTGGCTGAAACGCTTGATGCAGTNGCTGAGAGCGGGGTGTCGGCGGTGATTGCGGCGGATCCGGCTGTGATTGAGCTTGCTCGCGAGCGTGGTGTGGAGGTGCACATCTCGACTCAGTGCAATGTAACGAATATAATGGCTGTAAAGCATTATGCACGTGTGGCTGATGTTATGGTGCTCGCACGCGAGCTTGACATGGATAAGGTTCAAGCCATACATGAGGCTATCGTGCGCGATGATGTGCGCGGGCCTGGAGGTGAGCTTGTCAAGATAGAAATGTTCTGTCACGGAGCTCTATGTCTGGCAATGTCGGGAAAATGCTACCTTAGCATGCACCTGATGAATTCAAGTGCAAACCGTGGTGCCTGCACGCAGATATGCCGCCGCGGTTACACTGTGACAGATCGAGAAACTGGTGACAGCCTTGATGTTGAGAATCAGTATATCATGTCGCCAAAGGACCTATGCACGATCGGCTTTCTTGACCGGTTGGTCGACGCAGGGGTGAGGGTGATGAAAATTGAAGGTCGTGCGCGAGGACCTGAGTATGTGGCCACTGCGGTTGCGTGCTACCGCGAGGCCTTGGATGCTGTGCTCGACGGCTCTTTCAACGAGGAGAAGGTTGAAGGATGGAAAACGCGGCTTGAAAAAATATTCAACCGTGGCTTCTGGGATGGTTATTATCTCGGACGGCGACTGGGTGAATGGTCGGGCAAGTATGGCTCGTCGGCAACCCGCGTGAAGCAGTATTGCGCCAAGGCTGTAAGGTATTATCCGCGTCTTGGGGTGGGTGAGTTTGTGATGGAGAGCGGTGTTCTGAAGCCGGGGGATGAAGTTGTGGTTACCGGACCTGTTACCGGCGCATTGATCTTCAATGTAGAGGAATTGCGTCTGGACCGCGATGCAGAACCAGAGGTGGTTAAAGGGCAGGTGTTTTCTCTGCCTGTGCCTGAACGCATACGTCCGGGTGACCGACTGTATCTTTGGGCTGATACTGCAAAAATCAAGAAATGAGGAGGCTCATAAGGATATTACTGTTTTTCGCGGCCGTGGCCATCGGTATATGCTTTGTGGGAGCGGCTCTGGGAGGCCGCGTTGATCCACGGGTGTGGGCATGGCCAGGGGTACTGACGATGACGCTCACTGCGTGGGCAGGCGTGCTTGCTGTGGTGACGGTTGTTGCAGGACTTACGCGTTCATGGCTCTCTCTGGGTGTATGTGTGATTGCCTGGATTGCCGGGCATGATGGTATAAGGGCGGTGTCGCCGTTGAATGGCACACGTGCGGCTACAGATGGCGCAAAGACGCTTTCGCTTCTCACATACAATGTGTATGGNTTCCGCGATTATACAGGAGAACCTATTGAGGGAGACAACCCGACTGTGTCGGCTATCATTGCCGCCGCTGCTGATGTTGTGGCTATGCAGGAGTGCATGTCACTTGAGAAGCCGTTGCCAATGATCGGTTACACTTCGGCACAAGCTGACTCGATCAAAAAAATGTATCCTTATCGCCGGTTTACCGCTAACGGGTTAGGAATATTGAGTCGTTATCCTGTCTCGCCGATAAAAATCAATGAAAAACCAACGGGATCAGCTTTGTTTGCCGGATGGAAGATTGATGTGAGCGGTGATCAGGTGGATCTGTACTCGGTACATCTGCAATCGTTTGGGCTCGATAGCAATGACAAACAGCTATACCGAAACCTGACGGATGGCGGTGACCTGAAACATAATGTGGCGGAGGCTCGGCAAGAGTTGATGCCGAAGGTGACACACGCACTGCGCTGTCATGCCGATGAAGGGGAGATGTTGCAGCGTATGATCGCGTCGGATACGTGTAAACGTGTGATACTTTGCGGTGATTTCAACGATGTGCCGGGAAGTTACGTGGTGACACAACTTGAGAAAAAATGTGGACTTAAAGGTGCGTGGGCTGGTGGCGGATGTGGCCCGACATGGACTTATCGTGCCAACCGATTTTATTTTCACATAGACCAGATATTATACCGTGGCATGGAGCNTCCGCTGTGGACACGGAGACTGCGCACGGGAGAATCGGATCACTATCCGCTTGAATCGATGTTTCAACTGTAATTTAATGATATGGGACTACTAAGAAAAATCGTGNCGATTGTCGCAATAGCAATGTTCTCGGCAGCCAATGCGCAAACGTGGGTAAATGAGGTGGATGTAAAGACCAATGCACTTTATGACGCCACCTTGTCGCTCAGTCTCGGCGCTGAATTGCAGACTGCAGCTAACTGGTCGGTGGAATTGACCGGAAGCTACAATGGCTGGGACGTCGGAGGCAATAAGTGGCGTCACTGGATTCTTCAGCCTGAGTTGCGCTACTGGACTGAATATGACGAAATGGACGGGCATTTCTTTGCAGTTAATGTGCTGTTCGGTCAGGTAAACGTGGGTTGTTTTTCAAGTGGTCTTTTTGGCGATGCGCTAAAAAACTCGCGTTTTCAGGGCTGGGCTATGGGAGCAGGTATCGGTTACGGTTATGCGTGGCGTTTAGGGCGTAATCATGATTGGAAGATAGAGGCGGAAGCTACGGTTGGTATCGCACATTTTAAACTCGACAGGTTCAGTGCTCACACAGGCCACATAATTCAGCGCAACCGCACTGTCACTTCAATTGCTCCGACAAAAATAGCGGTGAATATCTGCTATGCGTTCAATACCGGTTTCTGAAAACAAAAGGTAAGTACTTGAAATAAAAGAGGACGCACGAACCGTGCGTCCTCTACTTNTTTAGGAGCTGTAAAGCTCTTATTTCTTGTTCTGGAAATGGCGGGCGTAGAGACCGGCAAAACCGCGTCCGTGACGAGCCTCATCCTTAGCCATTTCGTGAACGGTGTCGTGGATGGCGTCGTGGCCAAGTTCCTTAGCACGCTTGGCAATGCGCATCTTGTCAGCGTTAGCACCAGCCTCAGCTGCCATGCGCTTTTCAAGGTTTGTCTTTGTGTCCCAAACAACATCTCCGAGAAGTTCTGCAAATTTTGCAGCGTGCTCAGCCTCTTCCCAAGCGTAACGCTTGAAAGCTTCTGCAATTTCGGGGTAACCCTCACGGTCGGCCTGACGCGACATGGCAAGATACATGCCTACTTCGCCGCACTCGCCGTTGAAGTGTGCATTGAGATCCTTGATCATCTCCTCGTCGGATCCTTTGGCAACACCGATTTCGTGCTCAGTTACAAANTGGAGTTCCGACTCCTCATCGAGAGGTTTGAACTTTGATGCGGGAGCACCACAGATGGGGCACTTCTCAGGAGCTTCGTTACCTTCGTGAACGTAGCCACAAACCATGCAGATGAATTTCTTGTGCATATTATTGTCAGATTTAGGAGTTATGAACTAAGTAAGATTTTCCGTAAAGATAACTTAATTTTCAATAAAAGCGTATACGCCGAAAAAAATATTAGTCTANTTTGAGCGATCNATGAGCGATGACCTCACTGCCTGTGCTTTTTCCTCGCCTGTGTCGTAGTTGGCACTTAGTTGATTAGGCATCAGAAACAGGCGGAACACGGCAAAGAGAATGACCACCTTGATAATGATAATCCAGAGCAGCCGTCGCGCAAGTTGCGAATTTCCAAAGCCATAACGATAAATGTCGATAAGGCGTGCGGGAACTGATAGCAGGGTCATTGAAGCGATTTGACGTAATAATGTTTTACAATTAAACACGCATGGCATGATAATTGTTCAAACAAAAAGCAATAATGCTCATAAGAGTGCATCACTTCATTCTTTTTGTATATTTGTAAGGATATATGACACCCGACACGCTTTATATAGATCCTCGCCGACGCTTCGCAATCGGTTATTTCGCAGAACTCCCGTCAGAGATGGCTCTGAGCATCGATACGTCGGACTGGGAGGATATTGATGATATTCCTATACTTAGAGCGGTTTATACGCTTGATGATTTCCATGAGAAGATTTCAGTGCTTGACGAGGATCTTGATGATGTGAGCGTGGAGCGGATGAAGTTTTTTATGGCGCGTCTGATGCGTCCGGGGTTGCATCTTGAGCGACGTGACCTGAGATTTGCAGGCCGCGATCGTGTGCCTTCATGGCGTGATGACGTTGAGCATGGGCGGCTGCATTTTACCTATTACCTTAGTGACGAGAAGGCTATGGTGAATGTGGAGATACCGATGCTGTGGTACTATGACCAATTGTATGCGTGCACGATAGATCCGCGCATGAATTTTCAGGGTGAAGGAGCAATAGTGGTGAACAATGCATCGATGATGATTAAGCTTGCCACCCCTGTCGGTAAAGTCTATCCCTATTTCCGCGAGGAGTCACCGGATGACGCGGGTATGATATTCACTCACACCACTTTCCGACGCACCGAATACCGACCGACAGTGAGACTGTCGGGACTCGCGCATGTCAATGGGTTCACGTTGTTCCCTCCGGTGTTTGATTCAATCGGGCGGGCATCATGGGGTAAGGGACATTTTGTGGCATACCTCAATGGTACATCGGGGATTGTGACGCCACTTGGTGGCTTTTCCGATATTTTCCTGCGGCATCTTCCGGCAATGCCGGTCGTCGATCTCGATAAGTATGTGACGGATCTCGATAAGTGGTTTTCAGATAGGGAGATGAAAGTGTACTACCGTGACACGGATAAATCGGTGCCTATGGACAGTGAAGGTACACTCCTTTATCAACCAGGAAGTTTCATAAGAGCCGGTGTCTTTGTGGATGCGACAGCCGCTCTCGGTCGTCCGGCGTCGGGTGTGCGCACACGTTACATGATCATTTCCAACCGTGGTGTGAAACTGCATGATGTGCCGGGTATTGCTGATCAGAACCCATCGCTGCTGATATGGGATCTGACGATATTTGACTATAATGCAATCTTCTATGTGGTAGATGAGTTTTTCTATAAGGGTGTAAGGTTGGTGGTGCTTCTTCAGGTTCCACCGTCGTTGCCCGGTGTGGCAGATGATAATATGACCCGTGACGCACTTGANAGTCTTGACCGTAACTATTCTGATATGTGGCCTGAAGGGAGCAGGGCACGTCGCGCATCGCTGNTGTCGGTGGCGGCGCAGGACGCTTTTAAGGAGTCAATGGATTACGGCACGCTTAATCCACTGTCGATTAANGCGGAATGGCGATCGCGTACACGCGACCTGATAGGAATCGGTAGCGACAAACAGCTGTTGAGTCTTAAACCGTTTGTGGCAGCGCAAAGCGAAACGGTAGAGATTGTCAGAGATATAATTGATACAGAAGGTGGTCTGGAAGATGTGGAACCGTCGTTCGGACTTGTTTCGCGTCCATCGCCGCTTTACCGGGGTACGGAGGAGTAATGCGCCCCAAAAAGAAAATCCTGATCGTTGTTGCGTCGCTTAATGGTGGTGGTGCTGAGCGTGTTGCTGTGGAATGGGCAAATGGTCTCGCATCCCGGGGGCATGATGTGACAATAATTACTGATACATCGGAGAGGGTNGCCTATANACCGCATGAAGGCGTTAAAGTGCTGTCATTCAATATATCGACGCGGCCGGAAAAGAGGAGGCTAAAATTTGCATGGTGGTGTGTGGCATCAAGAATATCTCTGANCATCAGATTGTTGAGGGTGATGAGGGAGCTGGGGACGGATGTTGTTGTGGATGTGGGACACAAGTACGGACTGGAAGTGCTTGTGGTTGCAAAGGCGCTGGGAGTTAAGACGATACAGACTGATCACAATGCTTGCAGCCGCCCACGCAATATGAAGATGGGGGGCCGGGACTATTTCCGTAAATTCATGCAGTCCAGGATGTTTGATGCGATGACTGTGCTAACTGAGACCGATCTAAATATAGTGAAAAAGCACGGTGCAACCAATGTAGAGTCACTTTATAATCCGTTGTCATTCAGTCAAATCGAGGTTTGCAAAAATGTGCGTACTAAAACAGTACTTGCTGTGGGGCGATTGGATGCGTGGGAGGTAAAAGGCTTTGATATACTGATTGATGTGTGGAAGAATGTGGTGAAAAAACATCCGGACTGGAAATTGCGAATAATAGGCAATGGCGCACCATCAACGGTGATTTTTCTTAGAAAACTGTGTCAGGAGTGTGGTGAAAGCGTCGAATTCGTGCCTTTCACTGACAATATCGGGGAGGAGTACATGCGTGCGGAGGTGTTCGTTCTATCATCGCGTTGTGAGGGGTGGGGGCTTGTGGCTCTTGAAGCGATGGTGCATGGTTGCGCTGCCGTAGTATGCGATTTTGAGGGACGACAGAGTGAATACGTCCAAGATGGGGTGAATGGTCTGCTTTGCACGGCCGGTTGCGCCAGCGAGCTTGCAAATGCAATCGAGCGGGTGATTTCAGATGAGGATCTGCGGAAGCGATTGCAGAGGAANGCTCCGAAATCGCTCGATCGTTTTGCACCGGCTGTGACGGTGGCTAAATTTGAAGAAATAATTTATCGCGTGTGCGGCGAGGCAACGGTTTTATAAATTGCAGAGGTTGTATCGGCAATTTTTTCCCAGTCGTAGGGTGAGAGGTCATATTTCACCCGACTGACGGGATTCTCAAAAAAACTTTTTAGTTTTTCTGCGAGAAGCTGAGGGTTGTCGGGTTTGAAAAACACATTGCGGTCGAGCTGCGGGATTTTGTTGGCAGGAATNTCGGATGCCAGCAGCGGCAGTGAGTGACTCATGGCTTCAAGCAGNNCTATGGGTAGCCCCTCGTGGGTGGAGGGCAGGACGAAAAGCGAGGCGTGGGAAAGAAGCTCGTCAAGCGAGTGTCCGGTGACTTTTCCCGGCATCTCAACATTATGTTGTGCGCCGAGTGCANAAAGCCGCTGAGAATAGGTGGTGGGGATGTGGCTGTCGCCGGCAATCACGAGCCGGATACCTTTACCGGCGAGTCCAGAGATGTGCCATGCCTCAATAAGAGTGTGAAATCCTTTCTCCTCGACCAGNCGCCCGAGTGCAAGAACGTAAGGGGCTGACGTGAGTGGGGCTGAACAGGGCTGAGAAGGAACCCCNTTTGGAACATAGGATATTTTTCTGCCAATGCCGTTGTATTTTTCCCGCATACGGTCGGCTATGTGCGGAGAAACGGCTATAATGTGGTTTGCGTAAGTGGCAGCCATGCGCTCTCCCGCGCGGAGCGCGAAACGGGCAAAGCGTCCCCACTTGGCACGCTCGTAATCGAACCCATGATGGGTAACTACAACTTTCATGCCGAGCAACCGNGCAAGGGGAGCCACAAGAGCGGGACCTATGGCATGAATGTGGATAATATCAGCNTTGTCGGTGCGGGCGGCAATGACACAGCGGAGGGTGTGCAGTAATGCTTCAAGGCTGCTATGGCGTACAGAACCGAAGGTGCGTAGTCTGACTCCGTGATAGTCNGNGGCGGTGTAGGTCATGTGATGACGGCGGCATCCAACGGTGACGTGGTGGCCGCGTGATACAAGGCGCGGCAACAGTGCGGNGCAGTGGGTCTCAACTCCACCGATAATTTCCGGAATTCCCCGTGTGCCAGTCACCCATATTTTCATGATCGGGTAATTAAGTTGGTAAGAGTGTTTTTGCCGCCGAGGAGTGTTATGGCAAGAGCGAGGGCAACCCAAAGGGAGGCAGGAAAGATAAATCCTATAAATCCTCCTAATCCAGTGACACTAACGCCGATTATAACGGCAAGGTATAACCCTGAAAGGCGATAGTCCCGAACGAAATACCATGTGAGAAAGAAAAAGACGGACTGTACAAGCAGACCGATAACGCCTATCTGCAAAACGGTCTGCAATTGGGTGACCTCAACCACCGTGGGCATTTCAAGGGAGTTGTCGGCCGACTGATCATGGTAGAGGTCGTTTTTGTAGAGTAACCCTGTATTTATAGCGGATTCAGACGGGTGGATGAAGCCGAAACCGGTGAAAACACACTGTTGCTCAACAAGCAGGAGCAACTTTGGGATTGCCTGCGCCATGCGCCCAGAACCGAAATCGGCGACGGCGGCAATGTCATCGGTTTCAAGCGCATCCTTCACTTCAATAAACTGGTCGACTGTGGACGCTACACGCATGAAAGAGCCTGTTGAGGCATCGAGATGGTAAAGGGCGAAGAGACCAATAGCAGCAGGGATGATGTAACGGCGAAGATTTACTCTCGGTGATATGCCAATGAGGTACACAGCTACTACACCGGCAAGAAAGGTCATGGTGCGACACGCTATCGCACCGGCAATAATAATTATCCACAACATGGGGCGAAGCCGGTACCGCGCCGCCACGATCCACGCTCCAATAACCCAGATGAAGAGTCCGGCGGGCCACTTGCGCGGAAAGTAGGTTGTGAGAGGTGCCCAAAAGAGATCGTTCCAAACGGAGTTGTGGGGTGTGCCTCCTGCCGTGGGTGTACATGGCACAAGCACATCGCCGCAAAGAATGAAGCCGTCGATGAAGTAGAATGCTGACATGGACAGGGAGTAGATGAGGATGTAGCGCATGAGTAGATCCACGTCGGGGCGCCGATGGAGAAACAGAATCAGGGGGATAGTAAAAGCGATGATGAGAAAATAGTAACGCATCAGGCGTATCTGTACTATCATAGGCTCATCGCTAAGCGTGGCGATCAGCATCACTGCGAGAATGAAGAGTGCTGTGGCAGTGATAAGATGCTTCACGTTGGGGGAGTAGCGAAATAATGCCGCAGCGACAGCACCGCCTAAAAGCATTACATCGCACCACTTGAAAGGAAATGCAGCTTCGGTGTACATGCCTGATACCGTGGCAAGGATAAACAACTGTACGGTAAACTCCTCCCTGCACCGAAGGAAACGGTCGGCAAGAATGAACAGGGCAACAGGATATCCGGGGAGGAAATGCAACCCTATCATGGAGAGCGACACCAGAAAGGCTACGCTCCATGCCCATTGGGACGGAGATGCGTAGAAGTAGTCTCGGGTGGTAGNTCNGNGGGGTGTAGGGCACTTTTCTGTGGGTGGTTATATCTGACCTCTTCGAGGCCAAGATATGGTTGCATTGTGTACCCCACACCATCGCCTTCGGCTCGATGTGGGGCTTGGTATTATTAGCCGTCTTCGACGGCGGGGAGGGGGAGAACTCGGAGGACTCGGAGCATTGGAGCATCGGAGCACTCAGAAAGCTTGGAGGAGNGGTGTGAAGTACCACTTGAGAGGCATGAGGAGGAGGCCAAGGATGAAAGCGGCGGCAAGGACAGTGACGGGGGAGGTGTCAGTGTCGAGCGTGAGGATGTANGGCTCGTTGACAATCTCGCCACGTCCGAGGGTGCTGATCATGTTGAGGCTTGTTTCTTCACGCTGCTCCATGAGGAATATCATAAGCTGCTCCTGGACGGTCTGGCGGCGCATGATGTCGCGGAANGTGCGTTCCTGTGCGGGGACGGCATTGAGGCGNGCCTGAGATGTGCGATCTTTGACCGACAAACGCTCAACGGCAACACGGGCGTTTTCAAGAGAACGGTCAACGGACTTCTGCACAGCGGCGCGCATACCGTCGATCTGTGTGTTGAGCCTTTCGAGAGCCGGATTGCCGGCCTTGGCGCTCTTCTCGAGATTTATGCGCTGCATTATGAGGTCGTTGTAGGCAGTGACGGCTTCGGTGTCGCTTTCGCCGAGTCCCAGTAATGGTATGAAGCTGGCTGAATTGGCGGGGTCGTCGATAAAATCTTTGGTCAACTGAAGAATTTTCAGGCTTGTCTCTGCTTTCAGTAGTTCCTGATTCAGGGCGGCACGTTCACCCAACATATATTCAGCTTCGGCTTTAAGGTCGGAAAGACGATTNTGTTGCTTNAANGATTCGATGCCTTGCTCGCTTTCAGAGAGTTCGCCGGTAAGTCGCGCGAGACGGTCATCGATGAACGAGAGNGTCTGCGTGTCACGGATGCGTTTAGCTTCTATGCCACGACGGTTNTACTCGTCGATCACCGCTTGCAGCATGTCGGTCGCCAACTCGCGGTTAGTGCTCTCATAGGAGAGTGAAACTACGTCGGCGAGTTTGCTTGGAATATCAATCGTCAGTTTGCGGTCGAGCTCCTCGGCAGNCCGTGAGTAGCCGGTGGTGCGGATTGTCATTTTCAACGGNGACTCTATAATCGAGTCGGTAGGCACGAAAGTGAAGGNACCGAAAGAGGTTTCCACTGTGAGGGGGANGGATCCCGATGTCTCGCCTATTGTGCNGAATCCTTTTCGCGCNTTGACATGGGCTGTGCCACGGGAATCGATGGAGAGTTTGAAGAGAAGTACGGCAGTGAGTGTGNCGGGAACCGAAGGGTCACATTCGAGTCTGACGGGAGGTGCCGGATAAGCGTTTCTGCGGGTAAGTAAACTCTCGCGNATNGTNTAGGTGGTGTTTGCTCCTATTGCTTTCACAGCACCCATGAGTGTGGTGTGGCTCGATAGCATTGAGAGTTCATCGTGGACAGANCCGGATCCGCCAAGNATGTTGCCGAGTGAGAACTGGCGTACAAGACTCATCGCTGCTCCTCCCACCGATGTGTCGCCTGCAATCATCACAGAAGCATTGGCGATGAAAACGGGCTGACGTAAAAAAAGATATACCACTGCCAGGAGAAGCATTACAGCTGTCGTGCAGATGATCTTCAGATATCCTTTGCGACACCTTGAGATTACATGAATGATCTCCTTGCGGAAGGTAATATCGGTGGGTTGCATTTCTATGGAATTGGGAGTACTCGGAGAACTCAGAGGTCTCTGAGGTGAGGAGNTGNGTTATTTGACGGTGAGGGCGATGGTGAGTGAGGCGATGACGGAGGCGGCTGAGACGATGGTGGAGATGACGGATAATTTGTAGGCGTTGTCCTGATTGTAGCGTGAGTTGGCTTTGCGTATGTCGTTTGGNTCAACGACAATTACGTCGTTCTGCTTGAGGTAGAAGTAGGGCGAGGATAGCAGGGCGGCATCGTTGAGATTGAGATGATGGTAGCGGTTCGCTCCGTCTTCCTGCCTGATGAGAAGGACGGTCGATCGGTCACCATAGGGGGTGAGGTCTCCAGCAGCAGCAAGTGCCTCAAGTATTGAAAAACGTTCTTTTTCGACTTTTACGGTCCGGGGCTTGTTTACCTCGCCAAGTATATGGACATTGAAGCTGAGCAGCTCGACGCGGACGTAGGGATCGCGAAGATCCTCGGAGACATGGCGGGTTATCTCGGCTGCAAGCTCGGCTGTGGTGAGCCCTGCGGCATGAATCTTGCCGATGACGGGCATCATGATGTCGCCTTGGCTGTCGACAATATAAGACGGCTGTGATATTGTGGTGCTGTAGGTGCCGGATGCTCTTGCCTGCGGATTGAAGAGTGGCACATTATAGGGTGCGGATGCATCGGGTACCCCGGAGTTGACGGTTATGAGCAGTGCATCGTCGGGGATAATGCGCAACTGCGGGATATCTACCTGCACTTCTCCGTCGGGCATATCTTTCAATCCCTCAAAGTAGGTGAGGGAATGCCGTGATGATGAACATCCTGCAGCTATGCAGACAATGACGGCAAGAAGTGCTGGGATTTTCATGGAATAGGTGGTTTTAGA
>JAAVGC010000039.1 GCA_014800445.1 Bacteroidales bacterium
CTCCCTCGACCATCTCATGCGACGCCATTTTGCTGCACACCATGCAGCAGCCCGCTGAACTTTCAACTCTTTTTTAAAAATGGCAAAGGCCGTCTTGATCCACTCGGGATCTCGACGGCCTTCACTGTCTTTATGACTCTTACGGCGATTATTCGGCTGCAGGAGCTTCAGCTGCGGGAGCCTCGGTTGCAGGTGCCTCGGCGGCAGGAGCAGCCTGAGAGCCGCTGCCGCGACGTGAGCGGCGGGTGCGGGTCTTCTTGGCGGGAGCAGCATCCTTGAGCATGTTCTCGTTGTAGTCTACAAGCTCGATCATTGCCATCTGAGCGTTGTCGCCCAGGCGGTTGCCGGTCTTGAGAATACGGGTGTAACCTCCCGGGCGGTCAGCGATCTTCTCTGCGATCTCGCGGAAAAGCTCTGTGACGGCATACTTGTTCTGGAGGTAGCTGAACACATGACGGCGATTGGCCATCGTGTCCTCCTTAGCCCGGTTGATGAGAGGCTCTGCATACATGCGGAGAGCCTTGGCCTTGGCCAGCG
Source organism: Bacteroidales bacterium (assembly GCA_014800445.1). Lineage (GTDB taxonomy): Bacteria > Bacteroidota > Bacteroidia > Bacteroidales > Muribaculaceae > JAFLTL01. The sequence goes on from JAAVGC010000039.1 coordinate 538, forward strand.
TAGTGAAAATGCGCTTGCGCTCGATAAGAGCAATGGTCATGTTGGCCAAGAGCGCATCGCGATGAGCCTTCTTGCGGCTGAGGTGATTGAAATTCTTATTGTGTCGCATCGCTGTGTTTTACTCTTTGTCAAGTTTGTACTTTGAGATATCCATACCGAACGAGAGGTTCAGACGGTTGAGAAGATCGTCAAGCTCGGTGAGCGACTTCTTGCCGAAATTGCGGAACTTCAACAGATCGTTCTTGTTGAACACCACCAGTTCGCCAAGAGTCTCCACCTCGGCGCTCTTGAGGCAGTTCAATGCACGCACCGACAGATCCATGTCGACGAGTTTCGACTTCAGAAGCTGACGCATTCTCAGCACCTCCTCATCAAACTCCTCATTGGTCTCCGTCTCGGGAGCCTCAAGAGTGATCTTCTCGTCAGAGAAGAGCATGAAGTGGTAGATCAGCACCTTGGCTGCTTCCTTAAGGGCATCCTTCGGGTGGATTGAGCCGTCAGTGGTGATTTCAAGGAGAAGCTTCTCGTAGTCAGTCTTCTGATCCACGCGGAAATTCTCCACCGTGTACTTCACGTTCTTGATCGGCGTGTAGATCGAGTCGATGGCGATCACGTGGATATCATCGATACCCTCCGCATTCTCGTCAGCCGGAACCCAGCCGCGACCCTTGTTCACTGTAAGCTCGATGTTGAACGAAGCCGAAGGGTCAAGATGACAGATTACCAGTTCGGGATTGAGAACCTCAAATCCGGTAAGCACCTTACCTATGTCGCCGGCCTTAAACACCTCGCCCGAAACAGGGATGACCACCTTCTCTGTGTCGACGCCCTCGGTTATATGCTTCAGGTCAACCTTCTTGAGGTTAAGGATGATATTGGTCACATCCTCCTTAACACCGGGGATAGTGTCAAACTCATGCTTGACACCATCGATTTTGATCGAAGCAATGGCATATCCCTCCAAAGCCGAGAGCAGAACGCGACGCAGCGCGTTGCCCACAGTAATACCGTAGCCTGGCTCCAACGGCTTGAATTCAAACTTGCCGAAGAAGTCGTTGGACTCCAGCATGAGAACCTTGTCGGGTTTTTGGAATGCTAAAATAGCCATTTAGAGGGAATTTGTGAGATTATTACTTAGAGTACAGCTCGACGATCAGCTGCTCCTTGATGTTTTCAGGGATATCCTCACGTGCAGGAACGTGAAGGAATTTACCTGACTTGGTAGCCTCGTCCCACTCGATCCAGGGATATTTGCTGTGGTTGAAGCCTGCCAGATTGTCGGCGATTACCTCAAGGCTCTTTGACTTTTCTCTCACACCCACAACGTCGCCGGGTTTAACCTGATACGACGGGATATTCAATACATCACCGTTTACAGTGATATGCTTGTGAAGCACGATCTGACGGGCTGCCGCACGAGTAGGAGCGATACCCAGACGATACACCACATTGTCGAGACGACTCTCCAGGAGCTGAAGAAGAAGCTCACCGGTGATACCCTTCATGCGGGAAGCCTTCTCAAACATGTTGCGGAACTGCTTCTCGAGCACTCCGTAGGTGTATTTAGCCTTCTGCTTCTCGCGAAGCTGCACGCCATACTCCGACGTCTTGCGACGCTTGTTCTGACCATGCTGGCCCGGGGGGAAATTGCGGCGAGCAAGCACTTTGTCTTCTCCGAAAATCGGTTCGCCGAATTTGCGGGCGATTTTGGACTTTGGTCCTGTATATCTTGCCATTTTGGGTCGGTTATCTTTTGCGCTTACGGAATATATGGCCGCTCGAGGGGGAAACTGCCGCGCGACACGTTCTCTTTATCCAAGATAGGCAGTCGCTGTCAGGGTAGATGCCGATTGCCGGCTGAAAATCTCAAATTCCTTACGTATTTGCGACACTTAACCACTTAAAACTCCCGCGGGGCTTCGTCGAGTGCAGCCGCGGCCATAGAGAGGTGATCTTGATTATGGCCCATCCACTCCGACGGTTCCTCCGGTCGATGAGGTTGGCAGTATTGTGTCGTTTTATCGATTTTCGTCTGTGATGCCGGCCCGGACGGTAGCTTCTGTCAGCATCGCGGGACCCTTTGCAACACGGCCTTATTCCTTGCGCTTATTTAAGATTTGATTTCTTTCACATCTTGTCGTCATGCACATGCACTCATCCCTGCATAGGAGAGACCGACACAACGCCAATGAAATGTTTTAATTACACACGACGACGCTTGGGAGGACGGCAGCCATTGTGGGGAAGCGGAGTTACATCAACGATCTCCGTTACCTCGATGCCCGATCCGTGGATCGTGCGGATAGCTGACTCACGTCCGTTGCCCGGACCCTTCACATAGGCCTTCACTTTGCGGAGACCCAGATCGTATGCAGTCTTGGCGCAATCCTGTGCTGCCATCTGAGCTGCATAAGGAGTGTTCTTCTTAGAACCTCTGAAACCCATCTTACCTGCCGATGACCAGGAGATAACCTGACCTTCACTGTTGGCGAGGCAGACGATAATGTTGTTGAACGACGAGTGCACGTGCAGCTGGCCTTCGGCGCCCACCTTCACGTTTCTCTTCTTCGCTGCGACTGTTTTCTTTGCCATATAAGCTCAAGAATATTGTTACCTTACAATTTACTTCGTTGCCTTCTTCTTGTTGGCTACGGTCTTCTTGCGACCCTTGCGGGTGCGGGCATTGTTCTTTGTGCTCTGACCGCGCACGGGAAGACCGATACGGTGACGGATGCCACGGTAGCAACCGATATCCATAAGGCGCTTGATGTTAAGCTGGATCTCGCTGCGGAGGTCACCCTCCACCTTGTAGTCCGAACCGATAACTTCACGCACTTTGGCGGCCTGGTCATCTGTCCAGTCCTTCACCTTGATGTCCTTGTCGACACCGGCCTTTTCAAGAATGCTGTTAGCCGCGCTTCTGCCTATACCGAAGATATAGGTCAAGGCGATTTCACCTCTTTTGTTCTGGGGGAGGTCAACTCCCACGATTCTTACTGCCATTTTCTAACTTGACTGTAGAGTTTGGAATTTGCGGTAACCCCGATCAGCCCTGACGCTGCTTGTTTTTGGGGTTCTTCTTGTTGATGACGTAAAGACGTCCTTTGCGGCGGACAATCTTGTCGTCGGCCGACCGCTTTTTGATGGAAGCTCTTACTTTCATATCTGTTTTTAGACGTTGTCTTGTTCAGTAACGCGCACATAGCGCCGGCTTTCAATGATAGTCAGCCCGCGCCGCTTGTGTCTGACGTTTATTTGTAGCGGAACGAAATCCGCCCCTTGCTCAGGTCATAAGGTGTCATTTCCACCTTCACCCGGTCACCGGGAAGGATTTTGATATAGTGCATGCGCATCTTGCCCGATATGTGGGCAGTCAGCTGATGCCCGTTCTCAAGCTCAACGCGGAACATTGCGTTGGATAATGCCTCGACGATTACACCGTCCTGTTCGATTGCTGTCTGTTTTGCCATGCTTTCCCGTCTGAGTAGTCAGCCCGTAGTTTATGTGATAATCTGATTCAGAGGATGCGCCTCAGATAAATCTGTCGCCAAGCGCCTCCGCGATATAATCGAAAGTAGTCAGTACCTCCGTCTCACCATCGTGCACCGCAAGAGTGTGCTCGTAGTGAGCCGATGGCTTGCGGTCACGAGTGCGGCAAGTCCAGCCGTCACTCTCGATAACCACATTCTTGCTCCCGAGATTGATCATAGGCTCGATGCATAGACACATCCCGTTCTTGATCAGCGGGCCGGTTCCGCGACGTCCGTAATTGGGCACCTCCGGATCCTCATGCATCTTGCGTCCGATGCCGTGACCACACATCTCGCGCACCACCGTATACCCGCGACGCTCCACATAACTCTGCACAGCGTTGCTGATATCACCGATGCGGTTACCGGGCTTGCACGCCTCGATACCCTTGTAGAGCGAATTCTTCGTCTCAACACAAAGCCGGCGCACATCCTCGGCGACATCACCCACCGTAAACGTGTAGCACATATCGCCATTGAAACCGTCAAGCTCGACAACAGTGTCGATACCCACGATATCACCCTCGCGCAGACTGTAGCCCGACGGAAAACCATGAACCACGGTCTCGTTAACCTCAATACACAAAGTACCGGGAAAACCACCGTAGCCCAGACACGCCGGCTTGCCACCGTTGGCAAGCATGAAATCCCGTGCCACACTGTCAAGATGACGAGTAGTGACACCGGGAGCAACCAGCTTTGCGACCTCGCCCATCACACGGCTGACAAGGTCGCAAGCACGGCGCATCTTTTCGATATCATCTGGAGTTTTCAGATAAATCATCTGCTCCTGTCAAATTCAATAAGCCATCGAGCCGGTTGTGCGGCCCTTGATTTTGCCTTCCTTCATAAGACCATCGTAGTGGTGCATCATCAGGTGAGACTCGATCTGAGTCAAAGTGTCGAGAACGACACCCACCAGAATCAGCAGCGACGTGCCGCCGAAGAACTGCGAGAAATTCTGGCTGATGCCAAACATTCTCGCAAAAGCGGGAAGGATGGCGACAACACCAAGGAACAACGAACCGGGAAGCGTGATACGCGACATGATCTGATCAAGATACTCCGCCGTCTTCTTACCAGGCTTGACACCTGGGATAAAGCCATTGTTGCGCTTAAGCTGCTCGGCCATGTCGTTCGGACGAACGGTGATAGCCGTGTAGAAATAAGTGAAAGCAACAATCATCACGAAGTAAACGAGATTATACCAAAAGCCATTCACGTCTGCAAAGGTACGGAAAAATCCCGAACTTCCCTCATTTGTGCCAAATCCGGCCAAAGTAATAGGAATGAACATGATAGCCTGGGCGAAGATGATAGGCATCACACCAGCGGCATTCACTTTCAGCGGGATGTACTGGCGAGCACCGCCATACTGACGGTTACCCACGATGCGCTTGGCATACTGCACAGGCACCTTGCGGGTACCCTGCACAAGAAGCACAGCGCCGACTGTGACAGCAAAAAGCAGCAGAAGCTCCACAATAAACATCACAAGACCGCCCTCACTGCCGGTAGCTCCCGGCAGACGGCTTGTGAACTCATAGAAGATCGCTCCCGGAAGGCGTGCGATAATACCAACCAGAATGATGAACGAAATACCGTTGCCGATACCACGGTCAGTAATCCTCTCGCCGAGCCACATGATAAACATAGACCCTGCGGCGAGAATAATCGTCAGATAAGCGACCGTCCAGAAGCCCATGTGGATCGCTCCGCCAGCCTGACTCACCTGCACCTGCAGGTTCACCAGATAAGCCGGACCCTGAAGCAGGAGGATAAGCACAGTCAGATAACGAGTGTACTGATTCAGCTTCTGACGTCCACTCTCACCCTCGCGCTGCATCTTCTGGAACGAAGGCAGCACCATGCCCAGAAGCTGGATAACGATCGAAGCCGTAATATACGGCATGATACCGAGAGCAAAAATAGAAGCCTGGCTGAATGCTCCTCCCGAGAACATATCGAGAAGCTGCATGAGCCCGCTGCTGCTCGTAAACTTCGACAGAGCGTCAAGGTCACTGGGTGAGATACCCGGCAACACAATGTAGCAGCCCAGTCTGTATACAAGCACCAACAGGAGTGTCGCAAGCAGACGCTTGCGCAACTCCTCGATGGTCCAGATATTCTTTATTGTTTTAACGAATCCCATTGTCAACGCTTAGAGTTTGGTTACTGAACCGCCAGCGTCAACGATAGCCTTTTCAGCAGCAGCCGAGAATGCATTAGCCTCAACCGCAAGCGCACGCGAAACCGCTCCGTTGGCAAGCACCTTCACCAGCTGCTTCTTGTTGATGATTCCGGCCGACACCATGTCGCCGACAGTGATCTTCTCAAGATTGTTTGCCGTGGCAAGAGCATCCAGCACGTCAAGATTGACGGCCTTGTACTCAACACGGTTGATGTTCTTGAAGCCGAACTTCGGCAGACGGCGCTGAAGCGGCATCTGACCGCCCTCAAAACCGATCTTACGGCTGTAGCCCGAGCGCGACTTGGCACCCTTGTGACCGCGGGTTGATGTACCCCCCTTACCGCTACCCGGTCCACGACCGATGCGCTTGCGGGTGCGCACACTGCCTATCGCAGGCTGAATATTACTTAAATTCATGATATAGTGACTGTTTTGAGTTTATGCCTCGGTCACTTTGACCAGATGACGCACTACGTTGACCATTCCCATCACCGACGGAGTGTTCTCATGCTCCACTGTGTGGTTCATCTTATGCAGCCCCAGTGCATCCAGAGTGCGCTTCTGCACCTCAGGGCAGTTGATGCGGCTCTTGGTCTGGGTAATCTTTATTTTTGCCATTTCGCTGAGTCTCTTTCGATTGTTCAACATTTAGACCTTGCCATCAGGCTTAGCCCTTAAACACCTTCTCGACGCTGACTCCGCGATGCTGAGCCACACGCGCCGGCGAACGCATCTCACCGAGAGCGGCGATAGTAGCCTTCACCAGATTGTGAGGATTGGACGAACCCTTGCTCTTTGCAAGCACGTCGGTGATGCCGACGCTCTCAAGCACGGCACGCATAGCACCACCGGCCTTTACACCGGTACCGGTCGAAGCCGGCTTAAGGATGATGCGTGAGCCACCGAACTTGGCAGCCTGCTCGTGAGGGATAGTGCCCTTGTGCACCGGAACCTCGATGAGGTTCTTCTTAGCAGCCTCAACACCTTTGGCGATAGCTGCCTGCACCTCGTTGGCTTTGCCAAGGCCCCAGCCCACAATACCATTCTCGTTTCCTACTACCACGATGGCAGCGAATGTAAATGTGCGGCCACCCTTCGTCACCTTCGTCACACGGTTGATTGCGACAAGCCGGTCCTTCAGGTCCAGATCGTTGGTCGTCTTTACGCGATTGTTCTTGTTTGCCATTGTCGGTTCAGAATTTTAACCCGCCTTCGCGCGCTGCGTCGGCAAGCGATTTTACTCGGCCATGGAAAAGATAGCCGTTGCGGTCAAACACTACAGTGGTGATACCGGCCTCAAGAGCCTTACGGGCGATCTCACCGCCAACCTTAGCTGCGATCTCACACTTGGTACCCTCAGCCTCAAGGCCGCGAGAAGATGCCGACACCAGAGTCTTTCCTGCCAGATCATCGATGACCTGAACATAGATCTGCTTGTTGCTGCGGAACACAGTCATGCGCGGACGCTCCGACGTGCCCTCCTGCTTGCCGCGGATGCGGGCCTTGATCTTATTTCTTCTTTCTATCTTGGATTTCATGATGAAGTCGATTTATGCCCGTTGTTTTACTTCGCTCCTGCCGACTTACCCGACTTGCGGCGGATTACCTCGCCAACAAAGCGGATACCCTTGCCCTTGTAAGGCTCAGGCTTACGCAGCGAACGGATCTTGGCACACACCTGACCCAGAAGCTGCTTGTCGTCACTCTCAAGGATGATAAGCGGGTTCTTGTTACGCTCAGTCTTAGCCTCTACCTTTACCTCGGGCGGAAGTTTCAGATAGATAGCGTGGCTGAATCCGAGCGAAAGCTCAAGCACCTGACCGGTGGCATTAGCACGGTAACCCACACCAACGAGCTCCATCTCCTTCTTGTAACCCGTCGACACACCCACAACCATGTTGTGGATAAGAGCACGGTACAGACCATGCTGAGAGCGATGCTCCTTGTCGTCGGTCGGACGAGTCACAATCACATGACCATCCTCAATCTTCACATCCAGGTCAGGGTTGACAGCCTGCTCAAGCTGACCCTTAGGACCCTTTACCGTCACAACATTGTCCTTGACGGTCACCGTAACACCGGCGGGTATTTCAATCGGCGCTTTACCTATTCTTGACATAATTGAAGTCCTCCCTTAAAATCAATAAACATAGCAAAGCACTTCACCGCCGATCTTCTCCTCGGCAGCCTTCTTGTTCGTCATCACACCCTTCGAAGTCGAGAGGATGGCGATACCAAGTCCGTTGAGCACTCGCGGCATATCTTTGTAGCCGGTATACTGCCGAAGACCCGGACGCGATACACGCTTCAGACCTTTGATGGCGTTCACGCGGTCTATCGGATCATATTTCAGCGCTATCTTTATCACGCCCTGCGTGTTGACACCGTCTATAAACTTATAGTTAAGAATATAGCCCTGGTCAAAAAGGATCTTTGTGATCTCTTTTTTCAAGTTTGAGGCAGGCACCTCAACCACACGGTGTCCCGCGTGGATAGCGTTCCTCAATCTTGTCAGATAATCTGCTATGGGATCAGTCATTTTGATTTGTTTGTTAAATTGATCGGGACACTCATCGCTCCCGACAATATTTAATTGCCTTTGCCTTACGGAGCACAACATCGCTCCACCGGCATCCCCGGCCCGGGACTACGCCTGCCTGTTCTCCACATCTGGAGCATGACCGGCATATTTACTTAACTCAGTTACTGCGCTTCTCTCGGCGCCCCAGGGATATCTATTGAAGAATCCCCGGTTGGCCTCGATAATGCTTTGTGTCCAGCCTTACCAGCTTGCCTTCTTCACACCGGGAATCAGACCAGCCGATGCCATCTCGCGGAACTGAATACGCGAAATACCGAACTGTCGGATATAGCCCTTGGGACGCCCCGTGATGCTGCAACGGTTGTGCAGTCTCACACTCGAAGCGTTCTTGGGAAGCTTCTGCAGACCCTCGTAGTCACCTGCCTCCTTAAGAGCAGCCTTCTTGGCCGCATAGCGGGCTACGAGCTTCTGACGCTTCACCTCACGAGCCTTCATCGATTCTTTTGCCATAGTTGAGTGCTCTCTTATTTAGCGTTCTTGAAGGGAAGTCCAAACTGCTTGAGAAGAGCATAACCCTCCTCGTCCGTGTTGGCCGAAGTCACAAAAGTGATATTCATGCCCATGAGCTTGGATATCGAGTCGATGTTGATCTCCGGGAAAATGATCTGCTCCGTCACACCCAGAGTGTAGTTGCCGCGACCGTCGAGCTTGCTCTCGATACCCTTGAAGTCACGGATACGGGGCAGAGCCACTCTGATCAGACGCTCCAGAAACTCATACATCTTCTCGCGACGCAGAGTCACTCTCACACCGATCGGCATCTTTTTTCTCACCTTGAAGTTCGAGATATCCTTGCGCGACAGAGTCGGCACAGCCTTCTGGCCAGTGATGGCAGTCAGCTCGTTGATAGCTGTCTCGATGATCTTCTTGTCCTGAGTGGCAGCACCCAGACCCTGATTGATAACGATTTTCTCAAGGCGGGGAACCTGCATCGGAGTCGTGTAGCTGAACTCCTTGGTCAGAGCCGGCACGATGCGCTCCTGATAGTCTTTCTTTACACTGTTCTGGCTCATTGCTTGATCTCCTCTCCTGATTTCTTGGAATAACGCACCGTGTTGCCCTTCTCATCCTTGCGGAAGCCCACGCGGGTAGGCTTGCCACTCTTGGGATCGAGCAGGCTCAGGTTGGAAATATGCAGCGGAGCCTCCATCTTGATGATGCCTCCCTGCGGATGCTTGGCGCTAGGCTTAGCGCTCTTCGAGACAATGTTTATGCCCTCAACGATAGCGCGACCCTTCTTGGGAAGCACCTCGAGGACGCGGCCCTGACGGCCACGATCCTCGCCGGAAAGAACATAGACAGTGTCGCCTTTCTTTATCTTTAACTTGCTCATTTCTTAGCTTGCTTCTTGATGGGGATGGTTCGACGTCTGTCTCTTTCTCAAAGCACCTCGGGTGCCAGCGACACAATCTTCATGTTGGTCGCGCGAAGCTCGCGCGCAACAGGTCCGAAGATACGGGTGCCGCGGAGCTCACCGGCATTGTTGAGCAGCACACAGGCATTATCGTCGAAGCGGATATAAGATCCGTCGGGACGACGCACCTCCTTCTTGGTGCGCACTACGACGGCCTTCGATACCGTGCCCTTCTTGATGTCAGACGACGGAATGACACTCTTCACCGACACCACAATGATGTCGCCTACCGATGCATAACGGCGTCCGGTGCCTCCGAGCACATGGATGCACAGTGCCTCCTTAGCGCCGCTGTTATCGGCTACCGTAAGGCGGGATTCGGTCTGTATCATGGCTCGTTATTTTACTTTTTCTATGATTTCGACTAAACGCCATCTCTTGGTCTTGCTCAAGGGACGCGTCTCCATGAGGCGCACCGTGTCGCCGATGCTGCACTCGTTCTTCTCGTCGTGGGCGTGGAACTTCTTGGTCTTATTGACAAACTTGCCGTAGATCGGATGTTTCTCCTTCCACTTCACTGTCACAGTGATAGTCTTGTCGGCCTTGTTGCTCGACACCACACCGATGCGCTCTTTACGCAGATTTCTCGTTTCCATATCGATGCGGCTTACTTATTGTTGATTTCACGCATGCGGAGTTCAGTCATCACGCGAGCTATAGCCTTGCGGTCCTTTGTGATCTTGGCCGGGCTGTCGATAGGGCTCACTGCATGCTGAGCCTTAAGCTGGCGATACTCCTTCTCCATCTGGGCCAGACGCTCCTTGAGGTCGGCCGTAGCCATCTCCTTAATTTCTTCCTGCTTCATGGCGGCTTAGACGTTTTGAGTGGGGTCATAGTCGCGGCGCACCACAAACTTGGTGGTCACGGGAAGCTTCTGAGCGGCCAGACGGAGCGCTTCCTTAGCGATGTCGTAGCTAACGCCCTCAACTTCGATAATCATACGTCCCGGTGTAACAGGCGCTACAAATCCTTCGGGCGAACCCTTACCTTTACCCATTCGCACCTCGGCAGGTTTCTTTGTGATGGGCTTGTCGGGGAAGATTCTGATCCAGATTTGTCCCTGGCGCTGCATGTAACGGGTAACAGCAATACGGGCTGCCTCGATCTGGCGGCCGGTGATCCATTTGGCTTCAAGAGTCTTGATGCCAAACGATCCGAAGGCCAGCTGATTGCCACGCTGTGCGTTGCCCTTCATGCGACCTTTTTGCTGTCGGCGAAACTTTGTTTTCTTTGGTTGTAACATTTTCTGCTATTGTATATTCAATGCAATATTGTTCAACGATTTCCTCCGCGGGGCTTACGGAAACCACCGCGACGCTCCTCACGACGCTCCTCCTTCTGGTTTGCACCGAAAGCAGGCGCAAGGTCACGCTTGCCATAGACTTCGCCACGGCAGATCCACACCTTCACACCGATAACACCAACCTTGGTGTGAGCCTCGACAAGTGCATAGTCGATATCGGCACGGAATGTGTGAAGCGGAGTGCGACCCTCCTTAAACATCTCAGAGCGGGCGATCTCGGCACCGTTCAGACGGCCCGAAACCTGAATTTTGATGCCCTCTGCACCGGCACGCATCGTCGATGCGATAGCCATCTTCACAGCACGACGGTAAGCGATCTTACCCTCGATCTGACGAGCAACATTAGCTGCCACGATCTCTGCGTCGAGCTCCGGACGCTTCACCTCAAAGATGTTGATCTGAACTTCCTTGTCAGTGATCTTCTTGAGCTCTTCCTTGAGCTTGTCAACCTCTGTGCCGCCCTTGCCTATGATAAGACCCGGACGCGAAGTGCACACTGTGATGGTGATGAGCTTAAGAGTGCGCTCGATCACGATGCGCGACACGCTCGACTTTGCCAGACGGACGTTGAGATACTTACGAAGCTTTGCATCTTCGAGCAGAGTATCACCGTACTTCTTGCCGCCGAACCAGTTGGAATCCCAGCCGCGGATGACGCCAAGACGATTGCTGATCGGATTTACTTTCTGTCCCATATACTATTAAGCTTCGTGTTTTTTAACATCATTGTCGATGGTGTCCACCACCACGGTGACATGGTTGGCACGCTTGCGTATACGGTAGCCACGACCCTGAGGAGCCGGACGCAGACGCTTCAGCATAGGTGCCGGATTGACGAATATAGTGCTGATGTAAAGCTCCCCGGCCTCAGCCTTGCGCTCATTCTTGGCCTCCCAGTTAGCGATGGCCGAACGCACCAGCTTCTCCAGACGGGCAGCTGCCTCCTTATTGGAGAACTTGAGGATACCAAGCGCACGGAACACTTCCTTGCCGCGCACGAGGTCGGCTACCAGGCGCATCTTGCGCGGTGACGACGGAACGTTGGTGAGCTTCGCGAAAGCTATGTGCTTCTGCTCTTCCTTCCGCTGGTCGGCAGCCTCTCTTTTTCTTACTCCCATAGTTGCGATGTAAGCTTTTAATTATTCAGTTTATGATTTGACCCGTTCCGGCTTATTTCTTCTTATTGCCGGCGTGGCCGCGGAAGGTGCGCGTGGGCGCAAACTCACCCAGCTTGTGACCCACCATGTTCTCCGTCACGTAAACGGGGATGAACTTGTTGCCGTTATGCACAGCAAAAGTATGGCCTACAAACTCGGGCGCTATCATCGAGGCACGGCTCCAAGTCTTGATTACCGACTTCTTGCCAGTTGCATCCATGTCGGATACCTTCTTCTCCAGCTTGATGCTGATAAAGGGTCCTTTTTTCAGTGAACGACTCATGTTGATTCAGATAGTCAAGATTGATTATTTCTTCCTGCGCTCGATAATATACTTGTTGGAGAGCTTCTTCGGTGCGCGTGTCTTCAGGCCCTTTGAATAGAGACCCTTGCGCGAGCGGGGATGTCCACCCGAAGCACGGCCTTCGCCACCACCCATGGGGTGNTCGACAGGGTTCATGACAACACCACGGTTGTGAGGACGACGACCCAGCCAACGGCTGCGACCGGCCTTACCCGAACGCTCCAGAGAGTGCTCGCTGTTGCCGACAACGCCGACCGTAGCCATGCACTCGCCAAGTATGCGGCGTGTTTCGCCCGAAGGCAACTTGACTATCACGTAAGAGCCGTCACGCGAAACAATCTGAGCGAATGTGCCGGCCGAACGCGCCATAAGCGCACCCTGTCCGGGACGAAGCTCGATGTTGTGTACTACGGTTCCCACGGGAATCTTGTTGAGAGGAAGCGCGTTTCCTACCTCGGGAGCAGCCTCGGGGCCGCTTACCACCTGCTGACCCACTTCAAGGCCATTGGGTGCCACGATATAGGCTTTCGCTCCGTCCACGTAGTAGAGGAGAGCGATACGAGCCGAACGGTTAGGATCGTACTCNATCGATTTCACTACTGCGGGCACACCTGTTTTGTTTCTCTTGAAGTCGATGATACGGTACTTGCGCTTGTGGCCGCCGCCGCGATAGCGGGTGGTCAGATGACCCTCGGCGTTACGACCGCCTGTACTTTTCTTTCCGACTGTAAGAGATTTCTCTGGCGTGGTGGCAGTTATCACTCCTTTGAACACGCCAATAACCTTGTGTCGCTGCCCAGGTGTGGTGGGCTTGAATTTTCTTACTGCCATTATGATTTGATCAGATATTTCTGTCAGATATTGCTATAAAAGTCGATCGTGGCTCCTTCTGCGAGCGTCACCACAGCCTTCTTCCAGCCGGCAGTCTTGCCGCGNAGGAAACCGCTCTTGGTGTAGCGCGACTTGTTCTTTCCGCGCACGACCATCGTGTTGACAGCCTCGACTTTCACGCCGTAGAGCTTCTCCACGAGATCCTTGATCTGAAACTTGTTGGCCGACTCAGTCACACGGAAAGTGTAACGGTTGAGCTTGTCGGTAAGGCTATTGGCCTTTTCCGTCACAACGGGAATAATCTGTATGTCCATTGTCTTTACTTCTGGGCCTTAAAGTTTATTAATCACATCGAGGCTACCCTCGGCAAGGAGGAGAGCCTTGTTGTTGAGAAGCGCATACGTGTTGATGTCCGTTGCAGTAGTAACCTCTGCACCGGGCACATTTCTCGACGACAAATATACGTTTTTATCCTGGGAGGGTAAAACCACCAGCACCTTCTGACCCTCAACTTTAAGATTTTTCACAATATTTATAAAATCTTTAGTCTTAGGAGCCTCGATGGTGAAGTTCTCAACAACCACGATTTCGCCGTCGCGTGCCTTAAGCGAGAGAGCGCTCTTGCGGGCAAGCTGCTTAACCTTCTTGTTGAGCTTGAAACGATAGTCGCGGGGACGGGGACCGAACACACGGCCGCCACCCACCAGAACCGGCGAGTTGATGTCACCGATACGGCTGCCGCCGCCACCCTTCTGCTTGTGGAGCTTACGGGTAGAGCCGGAAACCTCGCTGCGCTCTTTTGATTTGTGAGTACCCTGACGCTGATTGGCCAAGTACTGCTTCACGTCCAGATAGATGGCGTGCTCGTTGGGCTCAATGCCAAACACCTCGTCACTAAGAGTTACCTTGCGGCCGGTGTCTTCGCCCTTTATGTTATAGACTGCGAGTTCCATTTCCGTTTACTTCTCGATCATTACGATTGAACCCTTGGCTCCGGGTACCGAGCCCTTAATCATCATCAGGTTGTGCTCAGGGATGATCTTCACCACCTGAAGGTTTTGAACCGTCACACGCTCATTGCCCATCTGACCGGCCATGCGCATGCCCTTGAACACCTTTGCAGGATACGAGCAGGCACCCACCGAACCGGGAGCACGCAGACGGTTGTGCTGGCCGTGAGTGCTCTGACCCACACCACCAAAACCATGACGCTTCACAACGCCCTGAAAACCCTTACCTTTCGAAGTGCCTACAACATCAACGAAATCAGACTCGCTGAACATGTCGACTGTGATGGTGTCACCCATCTTGTAGTCACCCTCGAAACCTTTGAACTCGACCAAGTACCGCTGGGGATCAACTCCGGCCTTCTTGAAGTGACCGATCTCGGGCTGCGTCAGATGCTTTTCCTTCTGAGCGCCAAAACCGAGCTGAAGGGCATTGTAGCCATCGGTCTCAACAGTCTTGACCTGAGTAACCACGCAGGGGCCAACTTCGATAACAGTGCACGGCACATTCTTGCCGTCGGCACTGAAAACGGATGTCATTCCGATTTTCTTTCCAATTAATCCTGGCATTTCTACGTTTACTGTTGGGATTTATTATTCATTTTCTCTTCATTCGNGATCCGCAGGCGGGAACTCCGTCACCGGTATTCCCGCCGCGGTTCACGACGATTGATCTCTTGAGTAAAGNTTTTGTCGATCCGACGTNATCAGACCTTGATTTCAACTTCTACGCCACTGGGAAGCTCGAGCTTCATGAGAGCGTCCACGGTCTTTGCNGTCGAGTTGTAGATGTCGATAAGACGCTTGAATGAAGAAAGCTGGAACTGCTCACGGCTCTTCTTGTTGACAAACGTCGAACGGTTAACCGTGAAAATGCGCTTGTGGGTGGGCAGGGGTATAGGACCCGAAATTACAGCCCCGGTCGACTTCACGGTCTTNACGATCTTCTCGGCCGACTTGTCCACCAGATTGTGGTCGTAGCTCTTGAGCTTGATACGTATTTTTTGGCTCATATCTTAGTGTGTGAGAAGTTTACTTATTTGATGAGGTCTACACGTCCCTGACACTCAGTGAGCACATTCTTGGCGATCGAGTTGCTCACCTCGCTGTAGTG
The DNA here is from genome assembly GCA_014800445.1 of Bacteroidales bacterium. Lineage (GTDB taxonomy): Bacteria > Bacteroidota > Bacteroidia > Bacteroidales > Muribaculaceae > JAFLTL01. Next base: position 15,991 of record JAAVGC010000039.1, read on the forward strand.
ACTGAACGACATTGTTGAAGTGGCGCGACCCGAAGTGATCGTGCGGAGAGCGGTAACGTAACCGAACATCTCGGCGAGAGGAGCCTTAGCCTTAACGACACGGGCACCCGAACGTGATGTCTCCATACCCTCTACCTGACCGCGACGCTTGTTAAGGTCGCTGATCACGTCACCCATGCTCTCCTCGGGAGTAACAACCTCAATCTTCATGATNGGCTCGAGAAGCACAGGACCTGCCTTCTCCGAAGCTTTCTTGAAGGCCTGGATAGCACAGAGCTCAAATGAAAGCTGGTCAGAATCGACGGGGTGGAATGATCCGTCNAGCACAGTAACCTTGAGCTGCTCAACAGGGAAGCCGGCAAGCACGCCGTTCTTCATAGCCGTNGTAAAGCCCTTCTGGATCGAGGGGATGAATTCCTTAGGAATGTTACCACCCTTCACCTCATCCACAAACTGCAGACCACCCTCGAAACCGGGATCAACAGGCTCGACNCGNACGATGATATCNGCAAACTTACCGCGACCACCGGTCTGCTTCTTGAATACCTCACGGAGNTCAACCGGCTGGGTNATAGTNTCTTTGTANGTAACCTGCGGACGACCCTGGTTGCACTCTACCTTGAACTCACGACGCAGACGGTCAATGATGATATCGAGGTGAAGCTCACCCATACCAGAGATNACGGTCTGACCGGTCTCCTCGTTGGTCTGAACGCGGAATGTGGGATCCTCCTCAGCGAGTTTCTGAAGACCAACACCAAGTTTGTCAAGGTCTTTCTGAGTCTTGGGCTCTACAGCGATACCAATAACAGGATCGGGGAAGTCCATGGCCTCGAGCACGATGGGAGCGTCCTCTGCACACAGAGTGTCACCGGTGCGGATATCCTTGAAGCCTACACCTGCGCCGATATCACCGCAACCNATCTGCTCCTTGGCATTCTGCTTGTTNGAGTGCATCTGGAANAGACGGCTGATACGCTCTTTCTTNCCTGAACGCGANTTGAGAACGTAAGAACCGGCGTTGATGTCGCCTGAGTAAACACGGAAGAAGCANAGACGGCCTACATAGGGGTCGGTAGCGATCTTGAACGCAAGAGCACACATCGGAGCGTCGCTCGACGGCTCACGGGTGATGATCTTGTCGGGATCGTCCACTGCATGACCCTCAACAGCACCTGCGTCAAGAGGACTGGGCAGATAAGCGCAGACAGAGTCAAGCAGGCACTGCACACCCTTGTTCTTGAACGAGCTACCGCAGATCATGGGCACGATGTCCATCTTAAGTGTAGCGGCACGGAGAGCCTTCTTGATCTCATCCATTGTGATGGTCGAGGGATCGTCGAAGTACTTGGCCATAAGGTCGTCATCGTACTCAGCGATCTTCTCAAGCATCTTGTCGCGCCACTCTTCTGCCTCGTCCTTGAGGTTAGCGGGAATTTCCTCCTCTGTGTAGTCGGCACCCATTGTCTCGTCGTGCCAGAAGATAGCCTTCATCTTCACGAGATCGACGACACCCTTGAATGTCTCTTCAGCACCGATAGGTATCTGAATGGGCACAGGGTTAGCACCGAGCACTTCACGCAGCTGACGCACAACCTCGAAGAAGTTTGCGCCCGAGCGGTCCATCTTATTGACATAACCGATACGGGGCACATTGTACTTGTCGGCCTGACGCCATACAGTCTCNGACTGCGGCTCAACACCACCTACAGCACAGAATGTAGCCACTGCACCGTCGAGCACACGGAGCGAACGCTCTACCTCGACAGTGAAGTCAACGTGTCCCGGAGTGTCAATAAGGTTGATTTTATATTTCTCGTTGTCATACTTCCAGAAAGTGGTAGTAGCAGCCGAGGTAATTGTGATACCACGCTCCTGCTCCTGCTCCATCCAGTCCATGGTGGCNGCNCCATCNTGCACCTCACCNATCTTGTGNGTCAGACCGGTATAGAACAGAATACGCTCTGAGGTNGTAGTTTTACCCGCATCAATGTGAGCCATGATGCCGATGTTGCGGGTATATTTAAGAGTCTGGTCGTTATTTGCCATTATTTAGTTGTATTGGAAGATCGTCGTATCGATAAAATCAGAAACGGAAGTGAGCGAAGGCGCGGTTAGCCTCGGCCATCTTGTGCATGTCTTCCTTGCGCTTGAAGGCGCCACCCTGCTCGTTGAACGCATCGACGATTTCAGCGGCCAGCTTGTCGGCCATCGTCTTGCCGCCGCGACGGCGAGCGTAAGAGATCAGGTTCTTCATCGATATCGACTCCTTGCGATCCGGACGGATTTCAGTAGGTACCTGGAAAGTAGCACCACCTACACGTCTCGACTTCACCTCAACCTGAGGAGTAACGTTGTCGAGAGCCTTTTTCCACACCTCAAGNGAGGTCATCTCCTCATTGGGCAGCTTAGCCTTCACGAGCTCAAGAGCCGAGTAGAAGATGGTGTAGGATGTGTTTTTCTTGCCGTCATACATCAGGTGGTTCACAAATTTCGACACCTTGACGTCATTAAACACAGGATCGGGCAATACAACCCTTTTCTTGGGCTTTGCTTTTCTCATTACTGTTTGTTTAGTGTTTTTGCTTCGCGCATGGTTGCTGCCTATGGTCTGTCGCTCCGTGAGAGAAGAGTTTATGACCTTTTGTCGCTTCAACGTTGCCGGGATTNCTAATGAGACAGCTCTATTCTGTTATGCGCGGAGGAGCCTTTCTCTCAATTCATCCGCCACGCTTGAGCCTAAACCCGGACGTTTACTCAACCTTTCTTCTTATAAGTCAGCTTGCAATTGTGAAATTCAAAAACGGATTTTTTATTATCCCGTCACACAGGAAGCAACGTGTTNNCGGGAATTTTAAAATCGCTGGTGCTTTAAGTTTAGCTTCACCGGCGGGAGTCTCAAAATGGCCGCATCGGCCCACTCCCTGAAACCTTTTACCGATTACTTCTTGGCTGCACCTGCCTTAGGACGCTTCGCACCGTACTTGGAGCGACGCTGAGTGNGATCCTTCACACCGCTGGTGTCGAGTGTACCGCGAACGATGTGATAACGCACNCCGGGAAGGTCTTTCNCACGACCNCCGCGAACGAGCACGATCGAGTGCTCCTGCAGGTTGTGACCCTCGCCGGGGATGTAGGAGTTAACCTCCTTGCCATTGGTAAGACGCACACGCGCCACCTTTCGCATAGCCGAGTTAGGCTTCTTAGGAGTTGTGGTGTAAACACGAACGCACACACCACGACGCTGGGGGCATGAGTCAAGTGCGGGAGACTTGCTCTTGTCCACTGAAGCCTGACGACCTTTTCTCACTAATTGCTGAATAGTAGGCATCTTAGTTCAGTTAATTATACTATTGTCTTGGGTTATCAAGTTTTGTATCAATTTCTCACTTTCAGGGAGCACACTGTGCACAATGCCTTCGATCCAATTAGGACACAAGCATTTATACATATCTCTATGACACAGCATCCCCTAAAAAGCGACGCAAAATTAAGCATTTAATTCATTTTTACCAACTTCCCGCCATTCCCCGTCGGCAAATATCCCCCTACTTCATAGTTAAACTTTGTTAAAAGTGCAATTTTGACACTTTTTGTCAGATCGCACCCTGCTCCACTGCCACACACACGCGCTCAATTATCGCGTCATCACTGTTGCTTTCCGGGTGGTACTGCCCTTTAAGGTTTACACCGAAAAGTTTTCCGAAAGCCTGCCAGAATCCGGCTCTGAAAGTACCCAAAAATGCTTTCAGAATATCGTAACCGCTTTGATTAGTCTCGCGCTGAATAAGTTTTACAAGCAAGCGCGCCTGGCTTTTCGTAAACTGCCTGAGTGCCGGTTTGTACTGCTCGAAAACGTCCTTTTCCATTTTCTTAAGATATTCCTCCCTTTCCTTCTGCGTAGGAAAAGTCTCGATATACTCGTAGGTCTCCAGAAGAGTCGAGCAAATCAGCTTGGCATAGGGCAAAGTCTTCTTCACGTCTCTCACCGTACGCCAGTAGAACTGCTCCTGCTTCTTATTCTTGAATTTCATCGGTGGGAAGATCGTTACCTCATTCATAACCAGCATCAGAACCGAGTCTCCATCGGCTGTAGCCATGTGGTATTTCCCACGATACACTTTCTGGCGCACATCCTCTCCGGTCATCNCTGAATCAGGATGCACATCGCTGTCATACGCCATAATGACACGCGTGTCACCGCCGGGAGTTTNACCCGCAACGGCGACACGCGCTATTATCATTATCAGTGCTATGACCAGGAATCGCATATATACGTTCTAAGATGTTAGGTTTTGGGACGGATTATCAGTCCTTTATTGTATATAAACACATTACCGGCCATAAGAGTTGCCATCCGCACAANGCGAAACGACATGTTTACCCTTTCATCATTCTCCCAAAATCTTGTAGCCGCGGTCGGTAAGTCCCTTCTTGATTGCATCGATATGCTCCTTGTTACGGGTTTCCATCTCGATGTGCAGCAGACAGCCGTTGACCTGCGTCGATGTTGTCGTGCGCTCGTGGGTTACTGAGAGAATATTNCCTCCGAGTTCTGCGATAACGTTCACCACACCGCTGAGCGTACCGGGAGTGTCGGGAAGGTCGAGTCTGATTGAGGCGAGGCGTCCGCCGGTGGCAAGACCACGGGTAATTACACGGTTGAGGAAATTCACATCAATGTTACCNCCTGATACAAGACAGCACACCTTCTTCCCTTCAAGAGGAAGCTTATGAGCCATCACAGCNGCAACCGCAACCGCACCGGCACCTTCGGCAACCATCTTCTGCTTCTCAAGCAAAGCGAGNATTGCAGCCGCAATCTCGTTGTCGCTGACAGTCACGATCTCGTCGACATACTGTTTAACCATCTCAAACGTGAGAGCACCCGGCTCTTTCACCGAGATACCGTCGGCAATCGTACCAACTTTATCAAGACAGATACGCTCGTTCTTTTCAATGGCAAGTTTCATCGACGGAGCTCCCTCGGCCTGCACGCCATAAACTTTTATGTCGGGACGAAGAGTCTTGATCACAAAAGCAACACCCGAGATGAGACCGCCGCCACCGATAGGCACAACCACAGCATCGAGCTCTTCCATCTGCTCGAGAATCTCGGCACCGATTGTACCCTGACCGGCTATAACAAGTGGGTCATCGAAAGGGTGNACAAAAGTGTAGCCCTTCTCATCACGAAGCTCAAGAGCACGACGGTAAGCATCGTCATACACACCCGGAACCAAGCACACTTCGGCACCGTAGCCCTTGGTNGCCTCGACCTTCGACAGAGGAGCNCCGGCAGGCAGACAGATCACCGACTTGATGCCGTTGTGAGTAGCACCCAGAGCCACACCCTGAGCGTGGTTTCCTGCCGAACATGCGATAACACCACGGGCCTTCTCCTCTTCAGAGAGCTGTGAAATCTTGTAATAGGCACCGCGCAACTTAAACGAACCCGTCATCTGCATGTTCTCGGGTTTAAGATACACCTGGCAATAATCAGCCAGCTTTGTGGGACCGATGATACGGGTCTCTGTGGCTACTTCTTTGAGCACTTCGCGGGCGCGGAATACTTCTGAGATATCAAGTTCCTGCATGACTTAATTTTAGATTGATCTATTAACTGGTCTCCGAGAGGCCGCTTTAGGTGACTAACTCAATTTTTAAACCGGTACATAACCGCCGTTACCGGTCTGTTACGGCACAGCTTGTACCAAGTCAATTCTTTGAAGCAAATATAGCGATTTTTTATTTACATTTGCAGTATATAATCTCGCTAAAATAAGTGAGGCAACTATAATGACAATTATCACGGTAATACTCATTGCGGCTCTTGCCGTCACAATCATCTTCCTGATAAGAAGTACAGCCCGCACGGCTCATCTCGATGCAGAAAATTCAATGCTGCGTCATGATGTCGAGCGGCTGAAAAAGGAATGTGACCGATTGCAAAGAGAAATCGATGAAAACAACCGTTCATGGCAAAACAGACTTGACAAAGCCGATGCTGACGAAAAAGAAAAACGCCGTCAGTTCGAATTGATGACATCACAGGCTCTGCTCGATGGGTCACGCACTATGACCGAGCATCAGAGTCAGCGTCTTGAGCAACTACTTGCTCCGTTGCGCAGCGAGCTTGAGAACTTCCGCAAGCGGGTCGACGAAGTCTACACCCACGAGTCACGGGAAATCTTTTCACTGAAAGATCAGATCGAGAAACTCTCGGCAGAGAGTCGTAGCGTAGGAGCCGAGGCGCGTCAGCTCAGCGTGGCACTGAAAGGAGGTACAACCACTCAAGGCAACTGGGGCGAGATGGTGCTTGAGGAAATACTCGAGCGGAGCGGACTCACCAAGGGGCGTGAGTTTTTTGTTCAGGTCACCCGCGACGATGACGGGCGCGTGCTCACCAATGAGCGTGGCGGNCAGCTTCGCCCCGATGTTGTGGTGAGATATCCCGGCGGCCGGTGCGTGGTGATTGACTCCAAAGTGTCACTCACGGCCTACATGGACATGACAGAAGCCGTGTCGGCAGAAACACGCAAGGATGCGTCGGCACGCCACGTCCAATCGGTCAGGACACAGATGCGGAAGTTGCGGTCGAAAGGCTATGCCGACATAGTGGGTGACCAGAAGCTTGACTTTGTGGTGATGTTCATACCCAACGAAGGTGCCTATATCGCCGCCATGCAGGCCGAACCAGCACTGTGGCAGGAAGCCTATGACTCAGGCGTGCTCATCGTGTCGCCCACACATCTGATTTCCATACTGAAGCTTATCGAACAGATGTGGCGGCAGGACACTGTCACACGAAATGTACTCGACATTGCCCGCGAAGGCGGAGAACTGCATCATAAGTTCGTGGGGTTCATCAATGATCTCCAGGGAATAGACAAAGCGCTTGAAGCTGCACGCAAAGCCTACGACAAAGCATTTGTGAAACTTCAGGGCAAAGGATCACTGGTGGCACGTGCCAGACGCCTCGAAACTCTCGGTGCAAAGATTAAAGAACCTCTCCCACTCTCGCTCGATACCGGAGAGGATGACGATTCCCAACTGCCGGAAACGGCCTCCTAAAACCTGCTAAACGATGGAATCAATCAGAACAATATTCAAAATCGGATACGGCCCGTCAAGCTCCCACACGATGGGTCCCCGAAAAGCGGCACAGAAATTCCGTGACCGCACTCCCGAGGCCACAGCCTACCGGGTAACGCTTTTCGGCTCACTTGCCGCCACCGGTGTCGGGCACCTCACCGACAAGGCTATTCTGGAGGAACTCACCCAGCATGCTCCGGCCGAAATCATCTGGAAGCCTCAGGAGTTTCTTCCGTTCCATCCCAACGCTATGAAGTTTGAGGCACTTGACCAATCGGGCAAGGTGATCTGCAACGATACGGTCTATAGCATCGGCGGTGGTGATATCCTTCACGAAGGAGAAAGCCGCGGGCAAGATGAGCAGATATATTCAATGAACACCATCAGTGATATACTGGCATGGTGTGAGAAAACCGGTCACAGCTACTGGGAATATGTGGATATCTGTGAAGGACCGGAAATATGGGACTACCTGCGTGAAGTGTGGAAAGTGATGAAAGAGGCCGTGGAGCGTGGGATCGAGGCCGAAGGAGTACTTCCCGGTGGTCTCGGACTGAGACGTAAGGCTGTAAGCTATTACGTGCATGCCACCGGCTATAATCCAAGCCTGAAAAGCCGCGGACTCGTCTATGCCTATGCTCTTGCCGTGAGTGAAGAGAATGCATCGGGCGGACTTATCGTCACAGCCCCGACGTGCGGCTCTTGTGGCATTGTTCCGGCTGTACTCTATCATCTGTCGACATCCAAAGGTTTCTCCGAGCAGCGCATCCTGAGAGCTCTTGCCACAGCCGGTCTGTTCGGGAGTGTAGTCAAGCATAATGCATCGGTTGCCGGTGCCGAAGTGGGGTGTCAGGGAGAAGTCGGNGTCGCATGTGCCATGGCTGCGGCAGCGGCCTCGCAACTGTTCGGCGGCACCCCGGCNCAGATCGAGTACTCNGCCGAAATGGGACTTGAACACCATCTCGGACTCACATGTGATCCCGTGTGTGGCCTTGTGCAGGTACCATGNATCGAGCGAAACGCTTATGCAGCCGCCCGCGCCCTTGACGCTAACCTCTATGCGGCGTTTTCCGATGGACGCCACACAGTCACTTTCGACCGCATTGTAGAGGTTATGAAGCAGACGGGNCATGACCTTCCAAGTCTCTACAAGGAAACCTCCCAGGGAGGTCTGGCAGCCATCAGATAACGAAAAGAAACATATAACACTTATTTTTCATACTCATGAATCAGCAGTATGATTATCTCGTGATAGGATCAGGCATAGCCGGAATGAGCTTTGCCCTNAAAGTTGCCGGGCACAACGGTGCCCGCGTNGCTCTCCTGTGCAAGTCGACACTCGATGAAGCCAACACCGCGCTTGCCCAGGGAGGAGTTGCCTCGGTGACCAACCTTCTTGTCGACGATTTCGACAAACATATTCACGACACTNTGGTAGCCGGGGATTATCTCAGCGANCCCNAAGCNGTNGANAAAGTNGTGAAANGNNCCCCGGAGCAGATAAAGNCTCTGCTCGCATGGGGTGTGGACTTTGANCGCAACCCCGACGGTGAATTTGATCTGCACCGTGAGGGCGGACACTCNGAGTTCCGCATCCTTCACCATGCCGACAATACCGGTTACGAGATACAACAGAGTCTTATACGCGCCGTCAGGGAAAATCCCTATATCGANGTGCTCGAGCACAAATTTGCCGTTGAACTGATCACACAGCACCATCTCGGAAAGGTCGTCACACACCGCACACCCGACATCGCCTGCTACGGAGCCTATATTCTCGACACCGAGACAGGAGANGTCGACACTTATCAGGGACGTGTGACGGTGCTNGCCACAGGCGGAGTAGGTGCCGTATACCTCACCACCACCAATCCGCTGATCGCAACCGGCGACGGCATCGCGATGGTACACCGCGCGAAGGGAGTGATAAAGGACATGGAATTTATCCAGTTCCATCCCACGGCTCTCTATCATCCCGGNGACCGNCCATCATTTCTCATCACCGAGGCTATGCGAGGCTACGGAGCGGTACTCCGCAACCTCAAAGGGGAGGAGTTCATGCACAAATATGACCCGAGANTGTCACTCGCTCCACGCGACATNGTGGCACGCGCCATCGACAGCGAGATGAAGCTCAACGGCGACGATCATGTCTATCTCGACGTAACCCACAAAGATCCCGAGGAGACCAAGCGTCACTTCCCCAACATCTATCAGCACTGTCTTGAAATAGGCATTGACATCACAAAAGACTACATTCCGGTCGCTCCGGCAGCCCACTACCTGTGCGGCGGCATAAAGGTCGATGGAAACGGCGAGTCGACAATCCACCGTCTCTATGCCCTCGGCGAGTGCTCATGCACCGGACTGCACGGTGGAAACCGCCTTGCATCAAACTCCCTGATCGAAGCAGTGGTTTATGCTGATGCAGCGGCAAAACACGCCGAAGAAACTCTGTCGCGTTACTCTTTCCGCAATGACATTCCCGACTGGAACGATGACGGCACACGCCACCCCGAGGAGATGGTGCTGATAACGCAGAGCCTTAAAGAAGTCAACCAGATCATGGGATATTACGTGGGAATCGTGAGGAGCAATCTCCGCCTTGACCGCGCATGGAACCGCCTTGACATACTCTACCGCGAGACCGAACGCCTGTTCAAGAACTCAAAGGTGTCACGCGACATCTGCGAGCTGCGCAACGTCATTGATGTGGGCTATCTGCTCATGCGGCAGGCCAAAGAGCGCAAGGAGTCACGCGGGCTGCACTACTCCGTGGATTATCCTCCACAACCGACAAAATAAAACTATCTACCAACATACTGAAAGCGGGAACCGGCATTACGTCGATTCCCGCTTTCCTGTTTGCTTAATCCAAGTTTCTTCAGTTTCCGAATGTCAGTGTTGTATAGTATCTCAATCCTCCTGTACCATAGGACGACTCATAATTAAGCGTCACATACGATCCATCGCCGTTCCACCAGGTAGACGACATTCCTCGTGCTGTGGGCGTTACATAAGGTGCGCCATAATTGACAGAAAGCATATTCAACAGATTATTGTAACGCGAAGCATTGTCGTAGGTCGATGCAAATGTATAGACTGCCGACATCAGGCGTCCGCCATCATAAAACATGGATGCTTCAGGCCACACATAATCCATCATTCTCACATTGCTGAGATAGATCGCATCATTACCGTAACCTCCGACAGTATAACCGTTGTCATAGAGATATTCAAGCGACATATTGAATGCTGTGCCGAGCGCAAGTCCAAGAAGTGCCTGACCGAATGAAATGGGCCGGCCTACCGGACGCCATGCAGCGGGACGATGAGGGACTGGACGAGGGGCATGAACATGGAACGGAGCATGTGGCGGGTGCGGCGTAAACCCTCCGTGAAAATTAGAAGGGCGTGGCGCAGGTTTATGTGCATGTGACGGGTGGGATGGAACAGGCTGTGCCGGACGATGCGGAGTAGCCGGACGGTGTGCCGGAGACTGCGGTTTCGGTTTATTTCTCTCCCAACGGTCAGGAGCGGCAGGCTGTCCTGCTCCGGGACGCTGACCGGGTGCAGGGCGTGTTCCCAGCCCCTGATTTTTATTGTGATTCTTGTTCTTATCTTCGTGACGCTGCGAGCCGGAGAAGTGATTATCGTCTCTTTTACTGTCGTTTTTCACATCCCTCTTCACGGCGCCCTGACGATTACCCGAAGAGCGCTGTTCGGTTCTCTGTTGCTGACGACGTCCGTCGCCACGGTTATCGCGACGGTTGTCCGCCCATGATGTCGATGAGCAGATTGCAATAACAACTGCTATTGCCGATGTTCTTAGAAAAAACCTGTTCATAGTCGGGACTTGCTTGCGTTTATTTCTTTTTTTGACAGTTGCAATTTATGAAAGTTTAATTCTTTTATACAACGCCTGTCGTCTAAAAATAGTTAAATTTGCCATTGACATAACCACATAATCCAATCTATTATTTAAAACCAGATGAATTTAAAATCTATTCTTGCGACTGTTGCTGTTGCCGCGTCCATTACAGTGTCGGCAGCCGACGCGCCGCGCTATGTCTTCTACTTCATCGGTGACGGAATGGGTGTTCAGCCCGTACTCGCCACTCAGGCTTACAGCCGCATAAAAGGACTTGATACTCCTGTTATGCTGAAATTCCCGGCAGTAGGTATGGTCACTACTCACTCGGCAAGCAGCCCTGTCACCGACTCGGCAGCCGCCGGTACAGCACTTTCAACCGGAAGCAAAACCCGCAACGGAATGCTCGGAATGAATGCCGACACTGTTGCTGTTGAATCAGTCGCTAAAAAGTATCAGGCCAAAGGCTACGGCATCGGTATCGCCACAAACGTATATCCCGATGACGCTACTCCCGGCGCTTTCTATGCTCATGTACCTAACCGCGGCATGACAACCCAGATCGGCAAACAGGCTGCAGAATCAGGCTATCAGTTTATCGGCGGTTCATATCTACGCGGTCTCAAAGACAGAGACGGTAATGACACCGGCGTTCTTCAGGCTTTCAAGGACAATAATGTTGACTATGTGAAGGGCACTAAAGAGGCACGCGCCTCTAAGAGCGAAAAGGTCTTCATGGTGTATCCCGACAGCGTGGCACACATCGCCAACTACACAATCGACAGTATTCCCGGCTTCGTGTCACTCCCCGACATCACACAGACCTGTCTTGACCACCTCCTGAAGGTCAGCCCTGACAAATTCTTCATCATGATCGAGGGTGGTAACATTGACCATGCCGCTCATGGCGATGACGGTGGCACAGTCATCAAGGATATTCTCAACTTCAACGAAGGCATCCAGATTGCCTACGACTTCTATCTGAAGCATCCCGACGAGACACTTATCGTCGTTACCGCCGACCACAATACCGGCGGCATGAGCCTCGGCAACTCTTACCTGAGCTACGATGCCAAACCTCTCTACATCGATTACCAGCACATATCAAAGGATGCTTTCAACGATGAAATGAAGGCCATACAGCGCTCACGCCGCATCTACACCTGGGATGACATGAAAGAATTTCTCTCAGAGAAACTCGGATTCTGGACAAATGTACCGGTAAGCGAAAGACAGACCAAGATGCTTCAGGAGAGATTTGAGCAGACCTTTGTTAAACACGAAGGCGATGAGCAGAAGACTCTCTACAACAACTACAGCGGATTTACCGCAGCTGTGTACAAAGTACTGAACGACATCTGTGGATTCGGTTGGACCACAACATTCCACACCGGTGACTATGTTCCGGTATACGCTATCGGTGTCGACTCACAGAAGTTCGCCGGTATTCTTGACAATATCGAGATTCCTAAACTTCTGGAAGAGGTACTTCAGGGCAAATAATAATCATTCTCAGATATAAAAAACTCCTGCCGGCTGGCAGGAGTTTTTTTGTGCCTATGCGTAAAGAAGGAATCTTCTTATGAGTTTGCTTTTGCAAGCTGGCTTATGAGTTGCCCGAACTGATCGGTGGCTTTCTGCATTTGCGGCCCGATAAACGGTTTCAGCATTGCCGGAATCTCCACATCGGCCTCGGCAAAGACGGTAGAAGAGTCAGTACCGGCGGCCGCAAAGTTGGCCGTGAGTGTGAGAGGCACCGGTGACGATGCTGTTCCAAACACAACCTTTGTGGGAGCAATGCGCTCTTTTACCACAAACTTGATCTCGCCGACCTGAGGCGTCTTTATGGAAAGAGAATCTTTTTCAAATACCACATCGCCAACCTTTGCGCGCTGCTCCTCGGGGAGCTTGTCAAGCATACCCTGCAAATACGTCAGATCGTCGAATTTGCTGAACAGCACTTCCACCGGCATAGCGATGGTTGCCGGAGTACTCGTGAATTTTGCCATAATGTTCTCTATAGGACTAAATCAACGGGCATCGGGTGTCCACTCCGAGGGATTGGTACGCCACATTTTGAGAGTCTCAACATCGGACGGACGGATATACTTGGTCTCTACAGCCACTTCAAGCATAGCATTGTAGTTTCCAAGCGTACAAAGCTCCACGTTAGCGTTGCGGAAAGCCTCTTCAGCCTCAGGGAAACCATATGTGAAAATGGCAGCCATACCCACTACCTCACATCCAGCGTTACGTACAGCCTCAACAGCCTTCAGCGAACTCTTGCCGGTAGAAATGAGATCCTCAATCACCACGACCTTCTGCCCCGGAATGAGGTTGCCTTCTATGAGGTTCTCCAAACCGTGATCCTTGGGGGACGAACGGACATAGACATAAGGAACATTAAGTTCATCAGCAACCAGTGCACCCTGAGCTATGGCACCTGTGGCCACACCTGCTACAGCATCAACCTGCGGGAAGCGCTCCATGATCATACGACAGAGCTCAACCTTTATGAAAGTGCGGATCTCTGGATAAGACAATGTCTTGCGATTGTCGGTGTAGATAGGTGAGTTCCAGCCTGACGCCCAAGTAAAGGGGTTCTCGGGTTGAAGCTTGATAGCACTGATTCCCAGAAGTTTCTCTGCGAGCAAATGGTCAATCGTTTTCATCGGACTTATTGAACAATAATTTTTATTCATACAAAATTAGCAATTCTCGCTCACTTTCTCCGACATTTATTCAGTTTTTTTGTTCTTTGCTTTCATTCAGCTACTTCGACCCCCATCGCGAACGGCGCATCTCCTCGAGCCTGTCTTCCTGAGGATTGTGACAAGAGTGCCAGAAACGCGTGCCCACAATGCGGTCGGGTAAAAACTGCTGCCTGACGAAATTCCCCGGATAATCATGAGCATATTTATAATCGGCACCATATCCCATATCCTTCATAAGCGAAGTGGGGGCATTGCGCAGATGAAGCGGAACCGGGAGATCACCCGTTTCCCTCACCTTGGCGAGTGCCGCATCTATCGACAAATAGGCAGAATTGCTCTTGGGTGAATTAGCAAGATACACCGTACATTCTGCCAGAGGTATGCGTCCTTCGGGCATACCTATTTTTCTGAGTATATCGAAAGTGGCATTAGCAAGCAGAAGCGCGTTGGGGTTAGCAAGACCTATATCTTCAGCGGCAACAATAGCCAGCCGTCGAGCGATGAATTCAGGGTCTTCTCCTCCTGCTATCATGCGTGCAAGCCAGTAGACAGCCGCATCTGGGTCACTGCCGCGTATGCTTTTTATGAAAGCCGAGATAATATCGTAGTGCATCTCTCCCCCTTTATCGTATGCCGCAGGATTTTCCTGTAGCGATGAGGTAACATTCTCATCGGAAATCACAACCGGCTCACCATGAGGGGTTGACTGCTCCAGCAGATCAAGTATGTTAAGTAACTTGCGTGCATCGCCACCTGCAAAACGGAAGAGCGCATCGGTAGATTCAACCTTAACA
>JAAVGC010000040.1 GCA_014800445.1 Bacteroidales bacterium
CCAGAGTTCGAGTATGAAAGCCTGGCAAAAACGCATTATCTCGCGGTCGCTCTTGCCGCGGGGCGAGAAGTCGCTGCCTCCTTTGGCACCTCCCATCGGGAGAGTGGTGAGCGCGTTTTTGAAAGTCTGCTCAAATCCGAGGAATTTGAGTATGGAGAGGTTTACCGAAGCATGGAAACGTATACCTCCCTTGTAGGGGCCGATAGCGTTGTTAAACTGCACGCGATAGCCGATATTGTTCTGAACTTCGCCGTTGTCATCGATCCAAGTTACGCGGAAAGTGAAGATACGATCCGGTTCAACCATGCGCTCGATGATTTTGTTGCGGGCAAATTCAGGGTGGCGGTCATATATGTCTCCTACCGAAAGAAGAACCTCTTTGACTGCCTGAAGATACTCTTTCTCTCCCGGATGCTTGGCTTCCAGGTCATTGAGAATTTTATTTATGTCCATGATGTTAATGTTAGTGTCAACCCGTTGTGATCGGGTGATGCAAATATAATATTAATCTTTTCAAGTAAGAATAGTAATAGGGGGCTTATTTTGTGTTTTATAACATATTTTCACAATATTTTCATGAAGAGTAAAATAGACTTTTACCACTTGAAAAGATTGCCCAAAGACTCATCGTCGGCCCTCGGTGGTGGCGAAGCAGTAGTGGGAGAGCGTCTCGATAGAGTATGGATGCCCGTAGTGACGGCATATCATAGCCAATGACGCGATGCCACACTGCATCGCGTCATGCTGCCGGTCGACTTTGCGCCGTGGCGATATGAAATCAGCTAAACTCACTTGGTTGTGATGCTCTGCAGCTCTTTATCTTCATTATTGAATTGCTTTTTGTTACGCCACTTGAAGTTCTTGGTACTAAAGCTATACCATACTCCCACGCATACCTTTGGGGCGAGACTTGTCTGTACAGAGCTGTTGTAGGCATGGTAGTCACCGTTTATAGTCCAGGTCTTGGAGTGCTTTCTGGGCCAAAGGAATTGCTCTGCCGAAACCGACAAGCGCAGTGAATTGGTCACTGACCACCCTAAGTCAAACTGAGATGAAACGATCCCTTCGCGCTTACTGTAGATCGAGTATGTGTAGTTAGGGGAATATCCTATATAAGCGTTCGCTGAAATTCTCTTGTAACCGATAAATCCATTGAGTGAAGCACCAAAACCATTACCGTTGAAAGGCATTCCTTTTATGTAATCTTTCTGATAGTAGGCTTCAAGACCTACATTCCCGTAGTAAGGTTTACCCTGCGGGATATTGTAGCTGAATGTCGCGCCGGTTTTCAATTGCCCTGTATGGCCGAAGTTCTGGTAGCTGCTCACATAAATATCACCGTCAAGGTATCCGTAGGGCTGTATTATGTCAGATCTATGCGAATACTGCACGTAAGGGTTCACTCTTATTTTGCCACTATTGTAGGTATAACCAAATTTCACTATGTCGGTGTGGCTTGGTGTAAGGAGGGGATTACCTATGGTGATGCGCAGACTGTCGGTCGAGGTGTTGCGCGGGTTTAAGTATCCTGCGCTTGGCATGGAGCGTGAGCGCCTATAGAGTAGCGAGAAGTTCTGCCGCTTTACAAATTTATAGTTTAGTGACACTGATGGAATCACATCTATATAGCTATGCTTTGTGCCGGCAGCATCTGAGAACACCATGTCCAGTCCTAATGAAACCACGTAATTAAACTTGTTTCCCGACTGATTGTTATTCAGGCCGGCGTAGACATATTCGCGCGTACGGCGATAGCGGAAGTTAGGCCAGCTGTCAAGCCGGTCATCGATGTTGGTAACTGAATACTCGGTGTTTGAACCCAATTGAAGTTGTATGGATTTTGTGAGCATATCCGAGTAGTTGGCATCGAGTTTCCCCATGTGGCGGCTGTTGTCGAGATCAATGGCATTTACATAACTGTAGAGTGTGCTGTTTTCTTCACGCCAGGCTTTNTTGCCATCNATAGAGTAGTAATAATCACCNGAAATNTCAAGTGTNCGGCGGCTTTTGAANGTNTGCTTATAATANAGGTTNCCAATTGCCTGATGATANCGTGATCGACCGNTGTATTGCGATGTAAGTGCCGANGATTCTCCTGTAACATTGTCAGTAACCTGTCCCACGCCTTCACTTTTTGAACTGGTAGGATTCGGGTAGTATTTTATTCCGAAAGCGATATAGTCTTTTTTAGTCAGTTGCTTGTCACCTCCNAACTGAACGTAAGGATTACGCCATGTGCCTTTGGTCTTTCCAGATTGCTCACGATNCAGATCNCCCTGATAGCTATTTGAATAGTTCTCGGAGCGNNNTTTNCCGNTCTGCATNTANCCACCNNTNANATANAGCGANGATGTTTCGGTGCCTAANTCAAATGATGCNTNTGAATAAATGAAGTTGGCGTTNGGAGTNGTNTTNGCTCCTANATNACCATAAAGNTANGGCTTGATACCCTTCTTTTTTCAACTTGANATTCANNACNGANGTCACCGATGCATCGCCAAGGTAACGNGCCGAGGGATTATCGATGACNTCNACCGATTCAATTAACTCGGGNAGAANCACATCNAGAGGCTTNTTCACTCCATTNACGAGNATCAGNGGNGAGCTNCCGTNNTCNAGNGTGATNCTGCGGNTTATGGTGTTTACGCGCAGGCGAGGTATCTCNTGNAGNGCGCGGTAGGCATCNGANTCTTTNCGNGCTCNGTCNGTGAGGTAGTANANCGACATNCCTGCAAGTTCNTTNGTCATNNTGCGTGGATCGCCNGCAACNGTTACTTCAGCAAGNGCTTTNGCNTCTTCATCNAGNACAAATTGNGGNAGNTTNGTTTTCTCGGTTAGGGTAAATTTCTGCATAGCCGGTTTATATCCGATCATCGACACACGGCACTCGTAGTCGCCTGCGGGGAGACCTTTTAGTTGAAACCGTCCTTTGGCGTCGGTTGCAGTTCCTCCGATAATACTGTCGGATTTGGCAAACAGCACGGTGGCACCGGTCAGTGGTTCATTGGATCGTGTTACAACACTTCCACTCACAACAGTTTGCGCCATCATTGTCGCGCAGCCTATGATAATTGCCGATATTATGCTATATATGCGTCTCATTTCCCTCTGTCCATTAATTTAGAAATCGTGCGTAATGTTGATTTATGGTTTATTTTGATTAGTGGACATGCTTTCGCAACGCCACTACAATTCGCCCTTTCATCATGCTTTCTACAAGTTTTTTAATCAAACTGTAGGGGTGTTACGAAAACACGCCCACAANGGTATTATTAGTGATGGTGCAGCAACGTTAAACCCTTATATTCNTTCTCGATAATTGGCCGGATTGATATACGCGTTGTTGAAGCGGTACTTCTATGTACTTGTCAATCATTATTTCCATAAAGCACAAATTTAAGGTTGATTAGGTTGTTTCAATGAGTANACGGTCAACTATTAGACCTCTCATAGGCAAAAGTATGCAAAAGGTTATAGAAAGCAAATATTTTTTTTGATNTTTTTTTANAATTTGTAACGATAGTGGCATCGTATGCTTGCAGAAAAAAATCCAATGCCTTTTTGGGGAAACGTCTTTTTTTGTGGAAATGTATCAGTTGGGGCGGATGAAGTCGGTGTTGCGGGCTACGTTTAGGTCTACGTCGCCGCTGATGCCGGGCATTGTACCGACGTTGCTGTACTGCCAAATTACCCAATCGGTGGTATCGGGTAGGGGAGGGTCGGTGAATGAGGAGATCCACACNCGTGGTTTCGGCTCGATTTCGAGTGGNTCGACAAAGCGCTCGATGCCGTAGCGGTGTGTGTAGATGAGCGGGTCGTGGCCNGCNTCACGCAGGGTGGTGATCATGTCGGTGAGACGCGTGATCACTTTATGGTCGGGNTGCGATGCCTGAGTGTGGGTTTCGACATCAATGACGGGNGGAAGGTTGAGTGAGTGGTGGCGTGTGTGCCAAAGGAAATTCTCGGCCTGCAATCGTCCGTCGATGGTGAAATTGAAAAAGTGATAAGCTCCTACGGGTATTCCGGCAGTTTTGGCCTGGCTGTAGTAGGTGTTGTACATCGGGTCGCGCCATGTGGCTCCTTCCGATGCCTTGAGATAGAGGAAGTCAATNCTGTCAGCTATCANGGTTAGATCGACTGCCCCGTTGTGGTGTGAGAGGTCGATTCCGCGCACGGGGTAAAGGGTTTCAGAGGGTTCGGGGTATACCCCGACGGGCCAGCTTCCGTTGCGGAAATGTGGGGCGTAGACNGCGAAAACACATGTCACCGCAGCCATCACGACACATATCGATCCAATGAACAAGACAAGTCTTTGCTTTTTCATAGACGACAACATGACGGGCTGCGGCGGAAAGNTGGTCTACCTGAATTTCCAGGTTATGGTTCCTGTCTGGTCGGCATCATTGCCTTCACGTACTGAAAAGCGGGATGCTTTGGAGGCTGCGATACACTTCTGGCGCATCGCNGCATCGGCCGACACTGGGCCGCTTCCTCCGGCNTAGGTTGCCGAAATGACGTGTCCGGCGGCGTTGACCTTGACAGTGATGCGTATCTCGCCCGACTTGGTGCTGGAGTTGGCACCCCATGACGAGACTGTACGTCCGGCAAGGTCGTGTCCGGCTGCACCTGAAGTGGTGCCTCCTGAATCGCCTCCGGTGGGTGAGCCGGCNGACGGGGTNGCTTTACCGGATGCCTGACCGAAGTTCATCTGGTTCTTGATGCGTTGACGGGCTTCCTTCTCGCGTTTGGCTTTCTCGGCAGCGGCGATTTCCTCGGCTGTCGGTCCTGCTTTTTCGGGTTTCGGTTGNTCCTTTACCTGCATCGGGCTTTCCTGCTGTGCGGCCACTACAGGCATGGGATCGCCAACGGTGCCCTCGTTGGTGAGGTCGACAGCCTCGGTGGCGTCNGCGGCTTTGGGCATTTCGGCGGGCATGGGTTCTTCAGCCGTCGGGCGTGTGACGGGGGCTGAGTTGGCTACGTTGCCAAGCTGCACGAATTCTCCGCCGAATAGGATTTCTTCGTTTTCCTCAAGTTCCATCGGATCCATGTCGGCCGGCGGCCATGAAAGGCCGAGGAACAGGCACAGAAGCAGCACACCGGCGTGGAGCGCGACGGTGACGACAAGCGATATGATCTTGTCGGACGGGCGGCTGTCGCCTGCTTCAGGGATTTTGAAGCTCGATGACATCGGCTTTGGCTTTGGCGGTTGAAGATACTGGCTTTGTAGCGAGAACCATTTTNAGCCCGGTGGCAGCACCGATGTTCAGTGCTTCGACGATCTTGCCATAGGGGGTCTCCTCGTCGGCATAGAGGGCTACATAGTTTTCCTGGTCCTGCTGTGCTACAAGGCTGAGGAACTGAGTGAGTTCTTCGGGCGACATTGGGCGTGGNTCCGATGACTCGCCNAATGCGGCATGGTAGACCTGCTCGCGGTCGATGTAGACTCTTGTGCCCGGTTTGATAGCTGTGGACTGTGAACTCTGCGGCAGATTTACTTCAAGGCCGTTGGGGAACACAAATGAACTTGTGGCCATGAAGAAGATAAGCAGCAGGAATATGACGTCGGTCATNGAAGCCATTGAGAAGGTGGCNGTGACCCGATGGTGCCTTTTAAGCATTGTTGATGTGGGTGAGAGATTAGACAGCGGGTTCGTTGAGGATGTCCATAAACTCGGTGGTGCGCTCCTCGAGCTTGTTGGTCACGCTGTCGATGCGTGCGGCAAGGTAGTTGTAGGCAAACATGGCGATGATACCTACTACAAGGCCGGCTACAGTGGTGACGAGGGCAGTGTAGATACCTGCCGAGAAGGTGGAGATGTCGGCTGACGATCCCTGGCTGGCGATGTCGAAGAATGCTTTGACCATGCCGATCACAGTGCCGAGGAAGCCAAGCATGGGAGCTCCGGCGGCTGTGGTGGCAAGCCATGTGAGTCCCTGACCGAGTGCTGCCACTTCCTGGTTGCCGGTGTTCTCAATCGCGGCCTGCACGTCGTGGATGGGGCGTCCGATACGGGAAATGCCTTTACCGACAAGGCGTGCGTAGGGGGTGGAGGTCTTTTTGCAGAGATTTAACGCACTCTCGATCTCACCGTCGTGAATGTAATCCTTGATGCGCTGCATGAATGATGAATCCTCGCGGGAAGCACGGCTGATGACTATGAGGCGCTCGATGAAGATGTAGATGCAGATAACTGACAGCAGAGCGAGGGGTATCATGAGCACTCCTCCCTGGAGGCAGAGGTCCCACAGCGAGAGTTCGACGATTTCAGGCTCGGGGGGAGTCTGTGTGAGTATTGACTGGCTGACGATCGAGGCTGAGTCGGANGTGAATGCCGCGAAATCGGCAGCGGCGTTAAGGGATTCCTGAAGCATGGGTGGTTTATGTGATTAAATGGAGGAGGGGTATTGACTAAATTTGATGTTAGAGGTGTTGCTATTTTAGGCAGTCGAGGTAGGCTTTCACGGTCTCCTTCAGTCCGAGGTAGAGCGCGTCGCATATCAGGGCATGACCAATCGAGACCTCGTCGAGCCACGGGATGCGGTTGTGGAAATATGCGAGGTTCTTAAGGCTGAGGTCGTGTCCGGCGTTCAGGCCAAGTCCGGCATCNCGGGCTGCTTCGGCTGCCACTACGTAGGGGGCTATCGCTGCTTCGCGGTCGGTTTCATAACCGTCGGCGTAATGCTTGGTGTAAAGCTCCACTCTGTCGGCGCCTACTGATGCTGCTGCCTTGATCTGGTCGACATCGGGGTTTACAAATACCGACACGCGGATACCGGCATCCTTTAACTCGCGGATGACATCGGTGAGAAACTCCGTGTTTGACAACACATCCCATCCTGAATTGGATGTTACGGCCTCGGGAGCGTCGGGCACCAGAGTNACCTGTGCAGGGGTTACACTTTTGACAAGTTTAATGAAGTCAGGCGACGGGTATCCCTCGATGTTGAANTCGGTGGATATTTCTGGCGCAAGGTCGGTGACGTCNTTGCGGGTNATGTGCCGCTCGTCGGGGCGGGGATGTACGGTGATTCCCTCGGCACCGAACGACTCTATGTCGAGTGCTGTCGCCACGACNTCGGGATTGTTCTCTCCGCGTGCGTTGCGCAGAGTCGCTATTTTGTTGATATTGACACTGAGTCGGGTCATTGTTGATTTTTATCGGTCTTTTTTGTTGAGCCTTATGCAAATTAATGTGAAACATGCGGCAAGGAGACGCAATAACATGATGTTGTTAAAAAAAATGCTTATCTTTGCCTATGTCATCAAAAGACAAAGTTAACGACAATTAGCCAAACGGCGAAATTATTANGAGAAGAATTTGACCGCCTGTTCAGAAAAGAAAACCGTTACATCNTCGGCAATGTGTGGCGCCGGAGGGTTGGGACGACTGTTTCCNTACACTCCCGAAAGCTCGTTGCTGACGGTGGAGTGTCCGGCTACAGATTACAGTGCTTCGACCATAGCGAGAGCAGTGGAGGATTGCGATGCGCATCTTCTCAATCTCAATGTGACGTCGGAGAAATCGATAATGCCGGGTAATGTTGTAGTGGATCTGCGTGTGAATCATCGCAATGCCGATGCGGTGAGCCGCTCGCTGGAACGCTANGGCTTNATCGTGACCTCGACTGATGCCGCAATGACACCTGCCGAGGAAAAGGCCCGTGGTAACGCACTCGAGCTTCTGCACTATCTGGAGCTGTGAGGGCGNGACCGCTTTTTACATAATCAGGACTATATAAAACAGAAGAAATAACAGCAATGTCGACACATACACCACAAGCGCCTCTCCCCAAGGTGGAGAATATGAGGGTCGCAATAGTAAAAGCTCTTTGGAACGGTCATATCACAGANCGCCTGACAACAAGTGCTCTCGAAGTTTTCAAAAGCCAGAATTTCCCNGAACGTGATGTGGTAGTGTTTGAGGTGCCAGGNGCTGTGGAGCTTACCTANGCCGCTTCACAGATCATCGAGACGGGGCTGTTTGATGCTGTGATAGTATTCGGCTGTGTTATAAAGGGAGATACTCCGCATTTCGACTATGTGTGTCAGAGCGTCACCCAGGGTATAGCCATGCTAAACAGCGATTGCGANATACCGGTGATTTTCGGTGTGCTTACTGTCAATGACGAGCAGCAGGCTCTTGACCGTTGCGGCGGCAGNTGTGGCGACAAAGGTGCCGAAGCGGCNGAGACAGCTATAAGGATGCATGATTTCACGGTCAAGGTCAGAGATCTGTGAGAAACAGACTACCGGTATTTTGAAAAACAGATTCATCACAATTAAAATTATGAATATTTTAAGACTCGCATTTGCCGCTGCTGTCGCTCTGACAGCTCCGGTGATTGTAGCCCAGAACAATATCGCCGAGGAGGTNGCCTGGATGGTGGGTGATCAGCCGATATTCAAGAGCGAGATCGAGGAGGCTTATCAGCAGGCTCTTTATGAGCATACGGTGCTTAACGGTGATCCTTATTGTATTATNCCCGAAAATCTTGCGATAGAGAAACTTTATCTCCATCAGGCCGATCTGGACACCGTGGAGGTGACTCCCTCACAGGTTGCCGCCGCAGTTGAACAGCGACTAAATTACTTCATCACCAATCTCGGAACAAAAGAAAAGGTTGAGGAGTATTTCAGGAAGTCGATCCCTGAATTCCGCGAGCAGATGACGGAGGTGATGCGCAACCAGTATCGTATTCAGGATGTGCAGCGCAGTCTTACCAAAGACGTGAAAGTCACACCGTCGGATGTCAGAAAATATTTTACCACTCTTCCNGAGGATTCGATCCCGTTTGTGCCGTTGAAAGTAGAGGTACAGATTATCACTCTCAATCCTGCCATCCCGCGTGAGGAGATAGAGAATGTGAAGGCACGTCTGCGCGACTACACTGACCGAGTGAACAAGGGTGAGGCCGATTTCTCCACGCTCGCCATTCTCTATAGCGAGGATCCCGGCTCACAGCCCCGNGGTGGTGAACTTGGTTTCTTCGGACGTGGACATCTTGAGCCGGAATATGCAGCGGCGGCATTCAATCTCTCAGATCCCAAGAAGGTNTCGAAAATCGTGGAGACGCAGTACGGTTATCATATCATCCAACTTATAGAAAAGCGTGGTGANCGTGTTAATACACGTCATATTCTTCTGCGTCCGCATGTGAGCGACGAGGATCTCACGAAGTCAATCGAGCGACTTGATTCTGTGAAGAACGATATCTCNGAGGGNAAATTCACTTTTGAGGAAATTGTACCTTACGTGTCGCAGGATAANGATTCACGTGCAAACAAGGGCCTGATGGTGAACAATGAGGATGGTAGCGGCACAACGATGTGGGAGATGCAGCAGCTTCCTCAGGAGATAGCCAAGGTCGTGGGCAACATGCAGCCGGGGGATGTATCAGAACCTTTTGTGATGATGGATCCCAAGCGCAACCGCGAGATGGTGGCGATGGTGAAACTCACTTCTCGTCTTGACGGTCACAAGGCTAACCTGTCGGATGACTATCAGNTGATAAAGGGAATGTATGAGAACTACCAAAAGGCTGAAATTCTGAAAAAATGGCTTGCTAAGAAAATTAGNGAGACGTACATCAAGATTGAGGATGGCTGGGCTGACTGCACTTTCCAGCATGATGGCTGGATAAAGAANCAGCAGTGANGCACGGCCTTTAGGTAAGCTCTTGTGAGANAGGTGNCATGAGGAAACTTCTTTTTGTCATACTGACCGTTGCGGGACTCGCAGAAATGTTCCTGCACGCGACTGGCACGCCGGTGGATCCACAGATTCCTTCGGCAAACCGCTATACCGGTGACCGTGTGTTTCTGGAAAGGGCATCGCGCCTGTTCACGCGNCAGGGTGAGGATTATCAGGTGCTTGTGGGCGATGTGGAGTTCCGTAAGGCCGATATGTTCATGTACTGTGATAGCGCGCACTTCTATCCCGACAACTCGCTGAAAGCTTACGGAAATGTGAGAATGGAGCAAGGCGACACTCTNTTTGTGTTTGCTGACTCACTCTATTACAATGACAGTCTGGAGCTTGCTACCTTGTACTCGTGGGATGGCAAGCAGGTGGAACTCATCAATAATGATGTGAAACTCGAGACGGACGAATTTATGTATGACCTCGCGATCGATCTCGGTTACTACCGACAGGGAGGTGTGCTGACCGATACCGCCAACCGGCTGATCTCGGAGGAAGGTGAATACAGCCCGTCGACGAAAGAGGCTAATTTCTACAGAAACGTCAGGCTTAATTCACGCGACAAGTCGGGTGATACATTGCAGATACTCACCGACACACTGCTATACAATACTGCCACACATGTGGCTGAACTCACATGTCTCAGCGAAATCGTGAGCGGTGACGGTATCATACTTACCACAGAAGGCAAATACAATACCGAGAGTGGGTTCGGCGAGTTGTTTCATCGGTCGCGGGCGGTGATGAACCGCGGCACCACTCTGACGGGTGACACGCTTATCTATGACCGCGAACGTGGCTATGGCGAAGCGTTCGGCAACATGGAGATTGAGGATTCTGCAAAAAAAACGATTTTGCGGGGTGATTACGGCTACTATGATCAGTTGCGTGACAGTGCATTTGTCACGGGTCATGCTCTGGCTATGGAATTTTCGTCGGGTGACACGCTCTATCTTCATGGTGACACTATCAGAGCTTTCAAAGTGGCGCTGGATGAAATTCAACTCGACGACTCAACCTTTGTTGTGGCTGACACCGCCAGCTATATCCTTGCATACCCGCGGGTGCGTTTCTACCGTAATGACATGCAGGGACTGTGTGACTCGATGACTTTTGTAAGTCTTGACTCGACATTATACCTCAACCGCAATCCAATAGTGTGGTCGGAAAACCGGCAGATTACCGGTAATGAGATATATGTGCATTTCAATGACTCTACCGTCGATTCTGCTACGCTGCCTGATCAGGCTCTGATGGCCGAGGAGATAGAGGAAGGTTTCTACAACCAGCTTAAAGGACGTGAGATGCGAGCCTATTTCGTCGATGGTGAGATGCGTCATCTCGATGTGGTAGGCAATGTGCAGGCTGTGAGCTTCCCGATGGAAAGCGACTCGACCTACAACAAGGTGGTGACGATGGAGAGCAGCACTCTTGCGGCTGACTTCTACAAAAACGCACTTGAACGCATGGTGATATGGCCNAATGTGAAGTCGGTTGTGACACCGCTTTATCTTGCCAAGAGTGCTATATTCAGACTTCCTGAATTCCAGTGGTACGGTGTNCTCCGCCCTGTTGATCCCGCTGATGTATTCAATGTGTCGCAGATGATGATAGATTATCTGAGCCGCGATCAGGGAGAGGCCATACGTGGTAAGGAACCTGAAAAGCGGTCGACGAAGAAGGAGGTTCCGCGCGGACGCCGAACCGAAGTCCGTCAGACGTTGCCTGAGTTTCCTGCCGATAGTATTTTGCCAAAGTTTGATCCGACCGACACTGTCATAGCACCTTTGTATCTCGGCGACGACGTCACNGATGTTCANCCCGANAGTGTTNCGCCNGNGGNGGTNGATCCCCNATTGTAAANCCATTTAATCCCCGACGAGATATCATGAACTACGTGGAAGATCTTATCGACTTTCTCAACGAGAGTCCCTGTAATTTTTTTGCGGTCGAAGCNGCNGTNCGNCGTCTGGAGGCCGCCGGTTTCAGCCGNCTCGATCCCNGCGACGAGTGGANCCTGAAAGCAGGCGACCGCCGTTACATTGTGAAAAACTCGTCGGCGGTGTTTGCNTTTGTTGTCGGTAGTGGCGATGCAGCTGCCGGATGGCGCATCATTTCGGCTCACAGCGATTCCCCCGGNTTCAGGGTGAAGCCTAATCCCGAAGTGCTCTGCGACGGCGGTATAATCAAACTCAATACNGAAGTTTANGGCGGNCCGATACTCTACACGTGGTTCGATCGNCCGCTGTCGCTTGCCGGGCGCGTGATTCTGCGCAGCGACAANCCGTTGCGTCCTNTGGTGCGCCTNGTGAAATGGGACAGCCCGATGCTCACNATTCCGCATCTTGCCATACATTACAACCGCGCTGTGAACGANGGTAATCCGCTCTCNAAGCANAAGGATATGCTCCCCGTGCTCGGCAAANTGCCGGANGGGGANAGCATNAAGGGATATGTGACCCGCATGGTTGCCGCCAAGCTCGGTGTGGAAGTTGCTGANATTCTCGACTACGATCTTATGCTCTATGACACCACTCCGGCTATGACGGTNGGGGAGCATGNCGAATTTATAACTTCGGGACGCATCGANGACCTCATGATGGCTCACGCCGCACTCTCNGCTATCATCGCNGCNGCNGATGAGGAGTGCAGCCAGACGCGCGTGATGGCAGTGTTTGACAACGAGGAGACNGGNAGCGGCACAAAGCANGGTGCTGCATCTCCGGTGCTCCANAACCTTCTGCGTCGTATCGGGGCNGCTCTCGGTGGTGATGACAGTNCATTNATCCGCGCGATCGACAATTCATTTATGGTGTCGGCCGATAATGCNCATGCCACACATCCCAANTACGTNGAGAAGCAAGACCCCACAAATCACCCGGTGGTAAACGGGGGGCCNGTGATAAAGGTGAATGCCAACTGCAAGTATATGACCGACGCCGATTCGGCTGCCGTGTTCCGCACTATCTGTGACGAGGCCGGTGTGCCNGTGCAGTACTTTGTGAACCANAGNGATGTGGCCGGTGGATCNACNCTCGGNAACATTCTCACGTCGCAGATAGATCTGCGNGGCGTGGACATGGGCGCNCCCCAGTGGGCCATGCACTCATGCCGCGAGACNGCNGGCACCGCNGACGTCGGCTACACCATNGCCGCCTTCCGCCACTTCTTCACCCTCTGAATTACCGACACACATTACAATTCATAAACACCTCCCGCATATTGAAATGAAGGTATGCGGGAATGTTTATTTTAAGATGGTTGTGNAGTGTGATAGGGGGGGAGTTTTAGGCGGTTTTGTGAGTCTTACTTAAAGTCGTGGCGGGTNAGAAGGCAGAGNTGTTCGGTGCGNNGATCGCCAAGGGGCGACACAACATCATGATTGGTGTGGTGGAACTTAAATCCGCATTTCTCGCATACACGTTTTGACTTGAGGTTGCCGTCGTAGTAACCGCACCACACCGCGTCAAGCCCCAATTCACTGAAGCATCGTGAAAGCAAGGCTTTCACTGCCTCGGGAATCAGACCTTGTCCCCAATAAGGCTTGCCAATCCAGTAACCAATCTCAGCCTCTCTGCTTTTCATCTCGGCCGGATGAAGACTGTTGGAGAACATTATTCCGCAACAGCCTACCGGCTCACCGGTTTCTTTTAATACTACGGCGTAGGTCTCGGGCGTGGCAAAAACTGTGCGTATGACTTCGAGGCTGTCATCAACCGATGTGTGCGGAGGCCATCCTGCAATCGGTCCGATTTCTGGATCCTTTGCATACTTGAAAAGCGAGGCGGCATCGGATTCGTGCCACGGTCTAAGGATAAGTCTTGGAGTCTCAATTATGGTCATCTTATGGTCGGTTAATCGTGTTGGTCGAGATCATGCGAATGTACGCAATATTTCAATGAAATACAAACGTCTCAGTCCTTAGGGAGCAGTAAGAGTATAATGGAGCGGATGGGATTTTTTGATTATCTTTGGGTAAGATTTGGTGAAATGGTGGGAATGGAGAGGCAATATATAGCTATAGATCTTAAGTCATTTTATGCTTCGGTGGAGTGTGTGGAGCGGGGACTTGACCCTCTGGACACTAATCTCGTCGTGGCTGATAAGTCGCGCACGGAGAAGACTATATGTCTGGCAGTGTCGCCTGCGCTGAAGTCGATAGGGATCGGGGGAAGGCCACGCTTGTTTGAGGTGGTGCAGAAGGTGAGGGCGGTGAACCGTGGCCGNGGCACGGTAGGACGGTCGGTGTCGAAGCGTGAACTTGATATACGGAATGATGTGCNGATTGATTATATCGTGGCTCAGCCGCGCATGGCGTTGTATCTGGACTATAGTACGCGCATCTATGATGTGTATATGCGGTTTGTGGCTCCTGAGGATGTGCATGTGTATTCGATCGACGAGGTGTTTGTGGACGTGACGGCTTATCTGCGCACTTACGGAATAACAGCGCATGAGCTTGCGATGAGGATGATCAGGGCAGTGCTTTCCGAGACGGGTATAACGGCTACGGCAGGAGTGGGAAGTAATCTCTATCTTGCAAAGGTGGCGATGGATATCGTGGCTAAGAAGATGAAGCCTGACAGTGACGGGGTGCGTATCGCTGAGCTTGATGAGATGACGTACAGGCAGCAGCTCTGGGGGCATGAGCCTCTGACTGATTTCTGGCGTGTGGGACGTGGGATTGCACGCCGGCTGGCAGAGCGTGGCATAAAGACGATGGGTGATATAGCACGTGCGTCGATAGATCATGAGGATTCACTATACACGATGTTCGGTGTGAATGCGGAGCTTCTGATCGATCATGCGTGGGGATGGGAGCCTGTGACGATGGAGGAGGTGAAGGCTTACAGGCCGGAGAAACGCTCGATGAGTAGCGGCCAGGTGTTACAGGAGCCTTACACGGTGTCCAAAGCGCGGATAGTGGCGCGGGAGATGGCCGAGAGTATCGCGCTTGAGCTTGTGGAAAAACGTGAGGTGACGGATCAGTTGACGCTGACGATAGGGTATGACACGGAGAGTCTGATGCGGGAGGAGATAAGAGCACAGTATGATGGGCGTGTATCGCTTGACTATTATGGTCGCGAGGTGCCTTATCATGCTCACGGGACGGCAAATCTCGGGCGTCATGTTTCGTCGGCACGCGTGATAGAGGGTGCGATCGCAGAGCTGTTTGACAGGATAGTGAATCCTATTCTGCTCGTGCGTCGTATCACTATATCGACCAACAACATNGTGGATGAGCGGTNGGCCATGTNNCGNTCAGNNGGCACAANTCAGAGAACNAAGCAATTNACTCTGTTTGAGGANACGGATGNGGANCCTGAATGNNANGATGATGTNGAACNGCTNGCACGNGAACGCCGGTTGCAGGAAGCTGTGGTAGAGATAAAAAGTACGTACGGTAAAAATGCGCTCTGCAAGGGACTGAATTTTGCTGAAGGTGCTACACAACGTGANCGTAACAGACAGATAGGAGGACATAAGGCATGACGGAGTATGATGACATAATCGACNTGCCACACCACAAGTCGAAGACACGGAAGCCGATGCCGATGGAGGCGCGTGCGGCGCAGTTTGCCCCATTTGCCGCTCTCGGGCGTGACAACAACAGCGAGGAACAATCGAAGCGCAGTAAGAAAAAATGATGTGATAAATCTTTCTTAACATCGGAGTACATTGTTTGTTCTCATGGCGTGGCTTATTTTGCAACAAAATCAATGTCATGAGCACAACAACTATATCCCACGTCAGAAACTTGCCGGATGGCTCGAAACTCGTTCAAAGCAATGAGGAGCATACGGCGAATGTAGCAGCACTTGCATCGGAATTTGCCGGAAAGTTCGGCATGGCCAACTGGGGCGGTATCATAGGATTGTTTCATGACTTAGGGAAGGAAACGAGGGAGTTTCAGGAATACATAAAGTTTGAAACCGGACTCACGACCGCGACGCCGGCGAACCGACATCCGCAACACTCGATTTACGGTGCCCAGCTGTGTGAAAAGAAATATGGTCTGGGGGCAGGTATTCTGCTCGGTAATGTGATTGCGGCCCATCACTCGGGGCTAAAGGATACGATTGATATTCAGCCTGTGGTGCATGAACAGCCTCCGACGTGCCTAAGCGTGCCGGCATCGGCACCAAGCATACAACCGGCAGGGGATTGGAAAGAGGATGAGGTGAATATGCTCGTCAGGATGCTGCTGAGCTGCCTGGTGGATGCAGACCGGCTTGACACTGAGCAATTCATGAATCCGGATAAGAATAGGCTGAGAGGAAGGGTAAAAACTATACCAGATCTAAGGGAAACTTTGGATATGCGTCTCGGTGGAATACAGAAAAGTGCCGCGGACAATGAGGTGAATAGTGTGAGGCGTTATGTGCTTGAGCGCTGTAGACTGATGTCGACNANAGAGCAAGGATTTTACTCCCTGACTGTGCCGACAGGCGGTGGCAAAACGTTGTCGTCGCTGCGATGGGCTCTGGGACACGCGGAGGAGCATGGNCTGGAGCGANTGATCATCGCCATTCCATACACNAGCATAATCGAGCAGACCGCTTCAATACTAAAGGGAATTTTCGGTGCAGATTGCGTGCTTGAGCATCATTCGCANGTCACAGAATCGCCGGATGCCGAGACTGAAATGAGGGCATCGCTNGCGACGGAAAACTGGGATGCACCGATTGTNGTGACCACGAACGTGCAGTTGTTTGAATCGCTTTACTCCAACAGGGCATCGCAATGCAGGAAGTTGCATAACATCGCCAAGAGTGTAATTATACTTGATGAGGTGCAGACGCTTCCCCTCGGGTTCTATGCTCCAATAATTACGGCTCTCAAAACGTTGGAGCGTAAGTTCGGGGTATCGGTNCTTCTCACCACTGCTTCACAGCCAATTCTGACNGGTGAATGGGGGCGGTTTGGCGGTAAGTTCAAAGGGATAGAGTCTATAAAGGAAATTATAGAGCCTTCGGCAGAACTCCATCGCAGACTCGCGCGAGTGGAATTGCACAACGATAATAACAAGCGAGACCATGAGTNGATANCTCAAGAACTCTGCCGGCATGACAGGGTACTGTGCATAGTGAACACAAGGCGTGATGCCCAAGAGATATTTGACCGNTTGCCTGATGATGGGGTGAAGATANATNTGTCGCGAAACATGTGTCCGAGGCACATCAAGAAGTCGTTGAAGCGAATTAAAAGACTACTTGCAGCAAATAGCCGGGAGCCGATAAGGATTGTGTCTACTCAACTGATCGAGGCCGGTGTGGATATTGATCTTCCCGTAGTCTACAGACAGGAAGCGAGGCTTGATTCAATAANTCAGGCGGCGGGCCGATGCAACAGAGAAGGCAAACTTGAAAAGGGACATACTTATGTTTTCAGGCTCGGTGCGCTGCCTCCCGGCGCNTTGTCGAGAGGAAATGCCGCACGATTGAANATGCGAAAANGTGNGGATCTGTTTGCGCCGGCGGCAATGACAGAATATTTCACNCAGTTGCTNTCNNGATGTGATGACTATGATGNNAANCAGATNNNNAAACTNCTGNAACCTAATAGANNTANNNTTTCAGNCCGCAGCCCAAGAGTTCAGGCTGATAGATGAGAACACAAAGCCAGTACTCGTGAGCTACGGGGCAGCCGACAAGCTACTTGATTATGCGAGGAAAAATGGGATGGACAGACGGTTGATGAGAGGAATGTCGCAATACATGGTATCGTTGCGTGACAGAGAGATAGGGCAACTGTTGAGATNCGGGCTGATCGAAGATACCGGGCTGGGATTCTACAGACTGACTTCTCCCAAAAACTACCATCAAGATACCGGACTTACAATGGAAAATCACTATATTACGGAACCGCTAATAATTTGAATCTTACATTATATGGAATATTTCGATAAAGAATTCTGTCTGGAAGTGTGGGGGCCGTGGGCTTGTTTCACGCGTCCTGAGCTAAAGGTGGAGCGTGTGAGCTATGATGTGATCACGCCGTCGGCTGCAAGAGCGATATTTCAGGCAATATTCTGGAAGCCTGCCATACAGTGGGTAATCACAAAGATTGAAGTGCTTAATCCTATCCGCACGGCTAATATCCGACGGAATGAGGTTGGGAAACTTGCAAGCGGAACGCCGATATTTATTGAGGATGCCCGTCAACAGAAAAATGCCATAGTGCTTCGTGACGTGCGTTATAGAATTTATGCCAAGCTTGTTTTCATACCGCTACATAAGCGCAAACGGAAAGATAAAGAGACTCTTAATCCCGATATTGATCGAGAAGAGGCTGATATGCTTAGGAAGGATGAAAATCCCGGGAAATACAATGCAATGTTTGAAAGACGTGCCCGTAAGGGGCAATGTTTTACTCAGCCGTATCTTGGAACACGCGAGTTTTCAGCGCAATTCAGACTTGTGGAAGCTGACGATAAGAACTTGCTGCTTCCTATTGCTGAAGACAGGGATTTCGGAATATCACTTTATGATCTTGACTTCGACGCCAATGAAAAGTGCCCTCCAGCATTATTTTATCACCCGGTCATGAAACAGGGGACTATCATTGTTCCTGCTCCTGATAGTAATGAGATTTACAGATGATACTAAAAGCATTATACGACTACTACAATCAACATTCTTCGGAGCTCCCGCAACCAGGCAAAGAGCTTAAGGAAATCGGGTTTACCGCAGTGATAGACCGTGATGGCAATTTCTTGCGGTTTGAGGATAACAGGGAGACTACTAAGTCGGCACGCCAGTTTCTTGTGAAGATNCATGAGGGNCGTACAACTGCTATAGTCCCTAATCTGCTGTATGATAATATAAACTATGTNTTTGGCCATGCAGGAAAGGATAACTCGATTGATAAAAAAAATGTANCACGTCTGGGNGCTTTCAAAAGCAGGATTAGTCAACTTGCGTCGAACTATCCGGAAGATGAATCTCTTGATGCTCTGATGAAATTTTATGCCAAGGATATTGAGACGATTCATGCAGAAATAGAGGCCGATCCTTTATGGATGGATATAGTGAAGTCTCTATCAAAAAAGTATGCGACTTTCACATTCCGACTTGAGGGTGATCCTGAAGTCATGGCAGAGAAGTCACATCTGATTGAAGGTGAGCCTGTGGTAGATAACGATACCNGTGGAAAAACCGGAGTATGCCTTATCACGGGTAAACATGGCACAATTGTGGACACAACATCGGCAACGATGATCCCCGGCTCGCAGGCAACAGCAAAACTTGTGTCGTTTCAGACTGCTTCGGGGTACTTCTCGTACGGAAAGAAGCAATGTGAAAATGCTCCGATAAGCGNAAAGGNTGAATTTGCCTATACAACAGCCCTGAATCATCTGCTTCGGTCTGGATCAAGGAACAAGTTTATGCTTGGCAACCGCACTTTTGTGTTCTGGGGATCNGGGAAATCAGAGCTTACAAAAGAGATCGAGGATAGTTTCTTTATGCTGTTTGGCGGCTATACCGATTCCACACCTAATGTGGATGATAGAGAATCTCAAAGCGAACGCGCCCGCAAGGTGTTCAGTGCGATTTATTCGGGTCGTNAACCNGTGACATCGGANGANCGGTTTTATGTTGCNGGACTTGCNCCNANNNCNGCACGAATTGCNGTTACCTTNTGGGGAGANATAANTATAACGGAACTGAGTAGAAATGTCTTAAAACATTTCGAGGATTTTGATATTGTCGATAGCAGAAAGGAAAAGAAGCCTTATGCNGGNNTCTANCAGATNCTTTCGGCCGTGACTCTCGGAGGAAAGTCGTCGGAAGCATTACCGAGTCNTCCAGAANCTATAATGAAGAGCATNTTCTATGGCTACANGTATCCGATCNCNCTGCTGCAATCATGTNTGCGACGCATCACAGCCGAACAGAAAGTGGGNCTTACCAGGGCAGCGATAATCAAAGCATATNTAAACCGTCANGATAATAATGACAAAAATAAATTACATAAGATGTTAGACACTCAAAATTCCAACCAAGGCTATCTGTGCGGACGCCTGTTTGCTGTGGTAGACTATACACAGTCGCGGGCTAATGGACAGAACTCGATAAGGGAGCGTTTCACAGGTTCTGCCTGCTCGACTCCCGCAGCAGTATTCCCGTCGATTCTGAATCTTTCGGAACATCATACCGCCAACTTAGATAATGGTGCCAGAATCTATGTAGAGAAGCTGAAGCAAGAGATATTTGATAAGATCTCAGCTGCCGGCTTCCCGGCGCACCTTTCCCTCCAAGACCAGGGCCGATTCTGGGTTGGTTTCTATCATCAGCGCGAGAATTTCTTCAAACCGAAGGAGTCGAAGGATGAAACTAACAATGAGGGACTGACGATGTCACTTAGAGAGTCGGAAGAACTTAAACAATTGAAATTTAATTAAGCTATAAATAGATTATGGGTAAACTTACAAACCGCATTGACTTCGTGTATNTTTTTGACGTGNTAGACGGCAATCCCAACGGTNATCCTGATGCCGGGAATCTGCCACGCGTGGATGCNGAGACCGGCATGGGCTTGGTGACAGACGTGTGCCTGAAACGTAAGATACGCAACTATGTTCAGGCTACTAAAGAAGGTGTGCCTGGGTATGATATCTTTATCAAGGAGAAAGCTGTGCTCAACAGTCTTATAGATAAAGCCCACAATACANCCGAGGTAAAAGAAGCTGAGGACAGAAAGAAAACGGCGGCTGCCCGTGACATCATGTGCCGGGATTACTTTGACGTAAGGACGTTCGGTGCGGTCATGTCTACCGGAAAGAATGCCGGTCAAGTACGTGGACCAGTTCAACTCACTTTCTCACGTTCGATAGATCCGATAATGGTGAGCGAACACTCCATAACGCGTATGGCGGTGGCTACAGAGAAAGAAGCAGAAAAGCAGAACGGAGATAANCGCACTATGGGGCGTAAGGCAACAGTACCTTACGGACTATATAAATGTGAGGGTTTCATTTCTGCAAATCTTGCNAANCANNTAGGNTTTACNNNAGAGGATCTTGATGTGCTGATNGATGCCCTGAGGAATATGTTTGATCTTGACCGTTCGGCAGCCCGCGGACTCATGACGGCGCGCGCACTCATCCTGTTCCGCCACGATTCACTANTTGGCAACGCTCAGGCAGGAGAACTATTTGAACGCGTGAAGGTGAGACGCCGTGAACCGGCCGATAGTGTGGCAAGAAGNTTCTCAGACTATNTGGTTGAAGTTGATGAGAGCAATATGCCCGCAGGAGTGAAGGTCGAAAGGCTACTATGACAAGATATGTGGAAGATCNGATGCTCATGCTGTCGGGGATACAACACTATGTGTATTGTCCCCGGCAATGGGCNCTGATACATATTGAACAGGAGTGGCAGGTTTTGGGTGTATTATCTGATCNAGGGTAGGCCAAGTCGCGCCCCGTGTGGGCNCTATCCCTAGGCTTCCTAATGGTCGCCTAGGGTTCACAATAACGTCGCGCCTTCGGTGCTGTATTTGTGTGTGAATTGAAATGTCTGCTGCAATCGTCGACTTCATATTGGTAATGTGTGTCGCGCTTCGCGTGGGCGCGTGAATAGAAACTGTGAGTGATAGATGGAGTTGATACCGTAGCGGTGTCGCGCCCCACGTGGGCACTATCCCTAGGCTTCCTGATGGTCGCTTAGGGTTTACAATAATGTCGTACCTTCGGTGTTGGTATTTGGGTGTGTGTAAATTGAAACTGCATACCAACTTTGCCTTAGTCGGCTTCGAACTGTATCGGTTCCCGTGTGGATGCTGTCCTTAGGTTTCCTAATGGTCGCCTAGGGTTTACAATAACGTCGCACCTTCGGTGCTTATTTGTGTGTGAATTGAAATGTCTGCTGCAATCGTCGACTTCATATTGGTAATGCGTGTCGCGTCATGCTTGGCGTGTGAATTGAAACTGTGAGTGATAGATGGAGTTGATACCGTAGCGGTGTCGCGCCCTGCGTGGGCGGCTATCCCTAGGCTTCCTGATGGTTGCCTAGGGTTTACAATAATGTCGCACCTTGTTGTATTGGGGTACTATTTCATGGGTAGGGGTAGAATTGCAAAAATATTGGGGCGGTGGTGTGTGTAGGTTGAATAGGGGATAATAAAAATAAGCTCGTTGAAATTCAACGAGCTTATTTTATGCGGTGGCGGAGAGGACGAGATTCGAACTCGTGGTAGGATTGCTCCTACGTCAGTTTAGCAAACTGGTGGTTTCAGCCACTCACCCACCTCTCCATTCCATGTTTAGACCGGCGCTCCGGTTTTGTGAGTACAAAGTTATTCAATAGTTTTTATATTGCCAAATTTTAGGCGTGTAATTTCTTTATTTTTTTTCAGAGATGGCTAATGGTGCGCATGTGATCCATCATTGTGTGAGCAAATGGCCGGTCACCGATTTTGACAAATCCCATAGCCTCGTACATTTTACGTGCTCCGGGATTATTCTTGTCAACCAATAGTCCTGCCGGCTTGCCAGACTTATGTGCCCGGGTAATTCCGGCTTCTATCAGTGCGCGTCCGATGCCATGGTGACGGTATTCGGGCCATACGGCGAGACTGTCAAGATACCATTCTTCGGGATCGGTTTCGTCGCTGATACCGCGCATGTCTTCACCTGTCTTGTCTTTTACAACCTCAAAAAAGGCCTCGCGAAGCTGATGAAGATGAGCTCCGTCATAGTTAACAAGGAATCCTGCTGAAGTACCGTCGGGGGTGACGGCTTTGAGTGTGTTCCGATAACTGTATTGGGCATCGTCGCGTGCGGCAAGTTCTACAAACACTTTGCGGCACCATTGGGCGCGTGGATCGTCGGGATCTTCAATGTCGATATCAAGTGCCATTGCAACCGCTTTTGCAATGAGCGGTGCATCGGCGGGAGTTGCGTTTTCTATGCTAAATTCCATGTTGATATTTTTTCTCACTTGGTTGTGTGGTGGTGCAAAAGACGCAGGAGTTCGCCTATCCACAGCACCAGCGACGTGCTTCCTATGATCAGAAGCCAGTCAATGACTTTCAGAGGTGTAACGCTGAAAAATTCACCACCTATCTGCACAATGATTATTTGTCCGATAAATATCATGATGGCAATGAGACCAAATTCACCGCAATTTTTCAGGTGGAGCGCCGAACGCCCGGTTGCAAATGCACGCGCGTTAAACATGTTCCAGAACTGCAGGAACACAAATGTTGTGAAGAAGAGGGAAAGTTCGTAAGGTGTTAATCCGTTATCGTTGCCCCACTGGGCAGTAGGTAATTGTGTCAGAGAGGTTATGTCGGTATGCTCCAGAATCAAGAGGAATGAGAGAAGTATCACAAAGAAGATACCACCGACAGCTATGATGAAGCTACGCATCTGGCGGCTTATAATGAAATCTTCGCGATGGCGTGGTTTGTCGTTCATCACTGACTCAGATGGTGGAAGTGCGGCAAGTGCCATTGCAGCAAAGGTATCCATGATGAGGTTTACCCAAAGCATCTGTGTGACGGTTAGCGGCGACTGAGTGCCGAGGAATGCTCCGACAAGCACGATTAGACATGCAACAACATTAACTGTCATCTGGAAGACTATGAAGCGCTGGATATTGCGGTAGAGGGAACGCCCCCACATTACCGCACGCCCGATGGATGAGAAAGAGTTGTCGACAAT
>JAAVGC010000041.1 GCA_014800445.1 Bacteroidales bacterium
GAAAAACTCTGCTCGCTAAGACTATAGCTCGCTTGCTTAATGTGCCGTTCGCGATTGTTGATGCCACTGTGCTTACTGAGGCCGGATACGTTGGAGAAGATATTGAGAGTCTTCTCACCCGTCTGCTTCAGGCCAGTGATTACGATGTGGCACGCGCCGAGAAAGGCATTGTGTTTATTGACGAGATAGACAAGATTGCAAGAAAAGGTGACAATCCATCGATTACACGAGACGTAAGCGGTGAGGGTGTGCAGCAGGGCCTCCTCAAACTTCTCGAGGGTTCGGTTGTCAACGTGCCGCCGCAAGGTGGACGCAAGCATCCCGATCAACCCATGATCGCTGTCGATACGAAAAATATCCTGTTTATATGCGGAGGAGCCTTTGAAGGCATCGAGCGTAAGATTGCTCAGAGGCTTAACACGCATGTTGTGGGATATTCAACTGATCCCAAGAAGCAGAGGGTAGAGCGCGAGAATATGATGCAGTATGTGGCTCCGCAGGATTTGCGGTCATTCGGACTTATTCCGGAGATCATCGGTCGTCTGCCCATACTCACTCATCTGCTACCGCTTGACCGCGATGCTCTCCGCAAGATTCTGACTGAGCCTAAAAACGCTATTGTCAAGCAGTATGAAAAACTGCTCGAGATGGATGGCGTAAAGCTAANGTTTGCACCTGAGACGCTTGATCTTATCGTCGACAAGGCGATTGAGTATAAACTTGGNGCACGAGGACTGCGCTCGATTGTGGAAACTGTGATGATCGATGCAATGTATGAAATACCTGCATCGGATGTCAAGGAGTTCACTGTCACGCGGGACTACGCACTCTCAAAGCTACAGAAAGCAAACTTTGAGATATAGTACACGGGATAACTAACAGCAAAAGCGACAAGCCGATGACTCCTACAAAAACACAGCTTCACGAAGCCCTGAAAACTCACTTCGGGTTCGATACGTTTAAAGGCAATCAGGAGAAAATCATCCTGTCGCTTCTCGAAGGCAACAACACTTTTGTGCTTATGCCCACCGGAGGCGGTAAGTCGCTTTGCTATCAGTTGCCCGCCCTGATGAGTGAGGGAACAGCCATAATTATTTCGCCTCTTATCGCGCTGATGAAAAATCAGGTTGATGCGATGCGCTCGTTCAGCGAGGATGACGGAGTGGCTCATTTCCTGAATTCATCACTAAATAAAGCCGCCGTAGAGCAGGTTAAATCCGATATTCTGTCGGGTAAGACTAAAATGCTTTATGTGGCACCGGAATCTCTTACAAAAGAGGAAAACGTCGAGTTCCTTAAAAGCATTCCTGTCTCGTTCTATGCAGTTGACGAGGCTCATTGCATTTCGGAATGGGGGCACGATTTCCGTCCCGAATATCGACGTATACGCCCTATCATCAATATTATAGGCAATCGTCCTGTGATTGCCCTGACAGCTACGGCAACTCCCAAAGTCCAGCATGATATCCAGAAAAATCTCGGTATCATGAAGGCCAATGTGTTCAAGTCGTCGTTCAACAGGGCAAACCTTTTCTATGAAATACGGCCGAAGACTGCGTCGATCGACCGTGATATCATAAGGTTCATAAAAGGGATGGAGGGTAAGTCCGGTATAATATACTGCTTTAGCCGCAAGAAAGTGGAGGAGCTTACTGAGCTTCTTACTGTAAATAACATTGCGGCATTGCCCTATCATGCAGGCATGGACAGTGCAACGCGTTCAGCCAATCAGGATGCTTTCATTCTGGAGAAAGTTGAGGTGATTGTGGCTACTATAGCCTTCGGTATGGGAATTGACAAGCCTGATGTGAGATTTGTGATTCACTATAATATCCCCAAGTCACTTGAAGGATATTACCAGGAGACCGGCCGAGCCGGTCGCGATGGAGGTGAAGGACATTGTCTCACTTTCTATGCACAGAAGGACATCCGACGTCTGGAGAAATTCATGCAGGGAAAGCCTGTCTCCGAACAGGAGATCGGACATCAGCTACTTGCCGAGACTGCAGCCTATGCGGAGTCGTCGGTGTGCCGGCGTATTTCGCTGTTGCATTATTTCGGTGAAGAGTACGACCGCCAGAATTGCGGTAATTGCGACAATTGCATTAATCCCAAGAAAAGAGTGGAAGCAAAAGATGATTTATGTGCCGTCATTGAAACGGTGATTGCGCTTAAAGAAAAATTCAAGACTGAACAGATTGTGGATATCCTTCTCGGAAAGTCCACAGCCGATGTCAAGAGTTACGGCCACGATGCGCTTGAAGAGTTTGGATCATTCGACGGAACCGATCCCCGATATCTTAACGCTGTCATCCGCCAGGCCGACATCGCCGGCTACCTTACAAGAGACATAGATAATTTCGGCATTCTGCATGTGACACCCAAAGGAAAGGAATTCCTGAAACGTCCGGTGTCNTTCAAGGTCACCGAGGACAATGATTTTTCTGAGGAGATCGAAGACGTNCCTGTTAAGAGTGGTGCAAGCTGTGCGGTTGATCCGGAACTGTATTCCATANTGAAAGATCTCAGGAAGAAGATTGCNAAGACAAATGATCTTCCACCTTACGTCATCTTTCTTGATTCATCGCTGGAGGCAATGGCCACGACCTATCCTGTGACGATGGAGGAGTTGCAGAATATTCCTGGTGTGGGTGCCGGCAAGGCTAAGCGTTACGGCGAGGGATTTCTCAGAGTTATCAAGCAGCATGTTGAGGATAATGAGATTGAGCGCCCCGAGGATCTGCGTGTGCGCACGGTACCTAATAAGAGTAAACTTAAAATCTCAATCATTCAGGCTATTGACCGCAAAATTGCACTTGATGAACTTGCTCTTAACAAGGGACTTGAGTTNAGCGAACTGCTTGANGAGGTTGAGGCGATTGTGTATTCCGGAACAAAGATNAATATCAACTATTTCCTGAATGAGGTCGTCGATGAGGATCATCAGGAGGATATCTTCGAGTATTTCAAGGAGAGCGAGAGTGACGATCTCAATGCAGCGATTGAAGAACTTGGAGCCGATTACACCGAGGATGAGATAAGGCTGATGCGCATAAAATTCCTCAGCGAGCTTGGCAACTGATGGAAGTAGCAGTCATTAAATACAATGCCGGGAATGTCTTTTCGGTTATAAATGCTTTGTCGAGGCTCGGTGTCAAGTCGGTGCTGACCGATGATGCAGATGTGATACGTCGTGCGTCGCACGTCATTTTCCCCGGTCAGGGGGAGGCTGCCGGTGCTATGAATTGTCTGCGCAGTACAGGGCTTGATCAGGTTATAGTGAACCTGCGTCAGCCGGTACTCGGTATATGTATAGGGCAGCAGCTCATGTGCCGTCATAGTGAGGAAGGTGATGTGGACTGTCTCGGGATATTTGATACCGATGTCCGCAAATTTATCGCTCCGACCGACGGTAATTCCTGGAAAATTCCTCACATGGGATGGAATACAGTTGAAAATCTGCGCGGGTTCATGGAGCTTGGTCGTCAGGAAGAATGGATGTATTTTATCCATAGTTATTATGTGCCGCAGTCGGAATGGACTGTTGGCACAACATCCTATTGCGGTGTGGACTTCAGTGCTGCTATGCAGAAAGACAATTTCATGGCCGCACAGTTTCATCCTGAAAAAAGCGGAGAGGCTGGTTTCCGGCTTCTTAAACATTTTCTTTCGATATGACGGAGATAATTCCTGCAATTGATATAATAGACGGAAAGTGCGTCAGACTCACGAGAGGTGATTATGCCCTTTCACGTGTCTATGCTTCTGATCCGGCTGAAATGGCACGTCTGTTTTACGATAATGGCGCGCGTAGACTTCATCTTGTGGATCTTGACGGTGCTAAGAGCAAACATGTTGTAAACTGGCGTGTGATTGAACGCATTGCTTCGGCAACCCCGCTTGTCATTGATTTTGGAGGTGNANTTAAGACGCAGGATGATCTGCACATAGCATTTGATTCCGGTGCATCNATGGTGACTGCCGGAAGTATTGCTGTGGATAATGCTGATGAAGTGGCCTCATGGATTGAAACATACGGTGCTGANAAGATAATACTTGGTGCTGATGTGCGCGAAGGGCGCATAGCTGTCTCGGGCTGGATGCGTGAGTCGGCTCATGAAGTTATCCCATTTATCTCAGGATGGATAGACAAGGGAATCAGCCAGGTTATTTCAACCGATATATCGGTTGATGGCACTCTTGAAGGCCCATCGGTTGAGTTATATAAAAAGATCTTGGCTGAAGTTCCTGGTGTCTATCTGATTGCGAGTGGTGGAGTCGGNCGACTTGAGGATATGGAAAAGCTTGACGATGCCGGTGTTCCNGCCGCTATTGTGGGCAAGGCTCTCTATGAAGGTCGTATACCGCTGAAATATCTCGGGGAAAGGAGGGGAGATGCTTGCTAAACGCATTATTCCCTGCCTTGATGTGAAAGATGGTGAGACGGTTAAAGGTGTNAACTTTGTTGACTTCCGTAGTGCCGGAGATCCNGTAGCACTTGGACGCGCATATAGTGATGCCGGTGCTGATGAACTTGTCTTTCTTGACATAACGGCTTCGCATGAAGGACGNAAGACGTTTACATCGGTTGTTGAGCGTGTTGCTCGTGAGATAGATATTCCTTTTACNGTGGGTGGAGGAATAAATACNGTCGATGATGTGGAACGTTTGTTGTCGGCGGGTGCCGATAAGGTNTCGGTCAACTCATCGGCTTTGAAGAATCCTGGTCTTATCGACGAAGTGGCAAAGCGCTACGGCAGTCAGGTACTTGTGCTTGCTGTGGATGCACGCCTTGATTTTGAGGGAGAAGCTGATNCATGGCAGTGCTATATCAATGGCGGAAGAATACCGTACGGAAAGCGCCTGGAGGAGTGGTGCCGTGAGGGAGCCGANCGCGGGGCGGGNGAGATCTTGTTCACGTCAATGAATCACGATGGAGTAAAGTGCGGATTTGCGCTTGAACCGTTGCGACGACTGCATGAATCACTTCCGATTCCGGTTATTGCCAGTGGCGGTGCCGGTAAAAAAGAACACTTTAGAGATGTTTTTGAGGTTGCTGGTGTAGATGCAGCTTTGGCAGCATCGATTTTTCATTTTAATGAAGTACCTTTGCATTCTCTAAAGCAATATCTCAGGGAAGAGGGAGTTAATGTAAGAATCTGAAACCAATCAATAACGAATATGGACAATCTTGATTTCGGCAAATGCGGCGGACTTCTTCCCGCAATAATCCAGAATGCCGAAACCCGTAATGTGCTCATGTTGGGCTACATGTCGCCCGAATCTCTGAAGAAAACCGAAGACACCGGGTTGGTGACTTTCTATAGCCGCTCGCGTAATTGCTTGTGGACTAAAGGTGAAACGTCGGGTAATTTTCTTAAAGTAGTTTCTATTCATGCTGATTGCGATCATGATACCCTGCTCATAAAGGCGATTCCCACCGGCCCTGTGTGCCACACAGGAGCGGAGACATGTTTTGACCTGCCTGACAAGGCTTCAGGTGTGGAATTTCTTGCATATCTTCAGGACTTCATCACTCGACGTCATGAGGAGATGCCAGAGGGCTCTTATACCACGAAACTTTTCCAGAAAGGTGTGAACCGCATGGCACAGAAGGTGGGCGAGGAAGCAGTCGAAACAGTTATCGAGGCAACAAACGGCACCGATGACCGTCTTGTATATGAGGGTGCTGACCTGCTCTATCACCTCATCGTGCTTCTTACGTCAAAGGGGTTGAAGATTCAGGATCTGGTGTCAGAACTTATATCACGTCATAAAGAATAATCTTGCGATAAGATGGCAGAGGACAGGACGAAAGCCGGTGGCACGCCCATTGTGCGTTA
Source organism: Bacteroidales bacterium (assembly GCA_014800445.1). Lineage (GTDB taxonomy): Bacteria > Bacteroidota > Bacteroidia > Bacteroidales > Muribaculaceae > JAFLTL01. Next base: position 5,844 of record JAAVGC010000041.1, read on the forward strand.
CAGCGATGTTGAGATTACGCGCAATGAGCTCATTGTGCTTCGTCATGTCGATCTGTGCATCGGGCAGGGAGAATTTGTGTATTTGATCGGCAGGGTCGGCAGCGGCAAAAGCAGCCTGCTAAAAACGATGTATGCAGAGATTCCTGTCAGTTCCGGTTCCGCTGAGGTTCTTGGTTATGATATAGCCTCTATCCGCAGAAAACAGATTCCGTTTCTCAGGCGAGAGATGGGGATCGTTTTTCAGGACTTCCAATTGCTCACTGACCGCGATGTGCGCCATAACCTTCTATTTGTCTTGAAGGCTACAGGCTGGAAAGACAAGAATGAAATCGAGGAGCGCATACGCCGTGTTCTCTCAATAGTGGGTATGGAGAATAAATCTTACAAAATGCCCCATGAGCTCTCGGGGGGCGAACAACAGCGTGTGGCTATAGCACGTGCGCTNCTGAATGATCCGCGTCTTATTCTCGCGGATGAGCCCACGGGAAACCTTGANCCGGAGACGGCACGTGGTGTGCTTGATACGCTGCACAATATATCGCGNTCGGGTACAGCAGTTGTTATGGCTACCCATAACCTTGGTTTTGTGAGAGATTTTCCCGGTCGTGTGATCAATGTAGGCAACAAAAAAGCGGAGGAAACAAAAACGACATCTTCAGGTGAAACAGCCAATGGTAAAAGTTGAAATTGACGATGGTTCGGGATTCTGCTTCGGCGTTGTNACAGCGATAAGAAAGGCCGAGGAGGAGCTAAGCAAAAGCGGACGTCTATATTGTCTCGGTGATATNGTGCATAACAGTGCAGAAGTAGAGCGTCTGCGTAAAAAAGGANTTGTCACGATCTCGCATGAGGAACTTGAGAAGCTTCATGATGTGAAGGTNCTGTTGCGTGCTCATGGCGAGCCTCCATCGACCTATGATCTGGCACGCCGTAACAATATCGAGATTATCGATGCTACTTGTCCGGTNGTGTTGCAGTTGCAACAGCGCATAAAGAAGAGCTATGAAAGTGATAGTAATCCGCGTCCGCAGATCGTCATTTATGGCAAGAAGGGACATGCAGAGGTAAACGGGCTTGTTGGCCAGACATCGGGTGAGGCGGTAGTGATTCAGAATGTCGATGAACTTGATCATGTGGATTACTCGCGTGATATTCTTCTTTACTCTCAGACTACAAAATCACTTTCAGGATTTCAGGAAATTTCGTCGGAAATAGAGAAACGTCAGAATCCGGGTCACTCGTTTAAATCCTATGACACGATATGCCGTCAGGTTGCAAACCGAGTGAGCAATTTGCGTGATTTTGCCGAAGCCCACCAACTTATCATATTTGTAAGCGGTAAGAAGAGTAGTAACGGGCGCTTTCTTTTTGAAGAGTGCAAGGCAGTAAATCCCAACTCCATGATGGTGACCGATTGCAGCGAACTTTCGCCTGCATGGCTCGAAGGAATTGAAACGATAGGGATATGCGGAGCAACTTCCACTCCACGCTGGTTAATGGAAAATGTGCGTGACCGCGTGCTTGAACTTGTGAAAACAGACAGTTTGGCAAGTGAATAGTTTTGTCGCAATTGATGTCGAGACGGCCAACAACCATCCGACAAGTATATGCTCTATCGGAGCAGTAAAGGTGGAAAACGGCAGTCTGACCGAGCGTTTCTATGAGCTTGTAAAGCCTGAACCTGAATATTTCAACCGCTATTTCTCAGAGCGGATTCATGGAATCACACTTGCTGATGTAGAGGATGCTCGTAATTTTAGTGCGGTGTGGGGTGATCTCGGCCGNATGATAGGAGATCTACCGCTTGTTGCGCATAACAAACAGTTTGACGAGGGATGTATAAAAGCAGCTTTCAGAATGTACGGTATGGATTACCCGGATTATNNTTTCNACTGCACGCTTCAGAAAGCNCGGCGCACGATACCGCGNCAGATGTGCNGCTCATATTCACTGCCGTCATTATGCGATTTCTTCGGCATTCCCTTTTACGATCATCACAATGCGCTCGCCGATGCAGAAGCGGCAGCAAAACTTGCAAAGGTGTTGTTTGCGGGTGATTAGAGNGNTGTATCGAGACNGATCTCCTGNCGGNTNTTTGTGTCTATTATACGCTGGTTTGAGGAGCCGCGGAATGANAGATGTATATCACGCAATGCGGCAATAAAACGCCCTTCCACTATCACGTCGACGGCATNGAGAATAGGACTTAATTTATCGTCGGATTCAATNTCCTCAAGCGTNTAGCCGGTGTAGCACCATATTGTTTTGCCGAGTGNATGTATCCGTTNGGCAAGTTCAAGAAGACCNTTGTCAATTTGTAGTAANGGGTCGCCTCCTGATAATGTCACGTTGAGGTCGTANTCTGCGACGTGCGCCATGATTTCGTCNACGCTCATTTCGTGTCCGCCTGTGGGATTCCATGATTGCGGATTGTGACACTGTGGGCAATGATGAGTGCAGCCTGCGAAGTATATCGACGTTCGCAGGCCTACACCATCGACGACAGTACCTTCAATAATATCGAGTACTCTCATCCTTGAAGAAACAAATTAAAGATTTAAAAGAGTTATCGGATTACTTATGCACCACGCGATCGTTGAGCTCAGAGAGCTTGGCGTGATTCCAGCGATCGGTTGTNCCCACAAGATAGCCGGTTATGCGCTGCAAACGGTCAATAGCGTGTGAATGGCATTTGGGACATTCTGTGAGGTTGTCCTGTGCATCCTCATATCCACATTCCATGCAGCGGTTGCGGTTGTGGTTGACTGAACCATATCCGATATTGTTCTTGTCCATCAGGTCTACTATATCAAGAATGGCCTGAGGATTGTGTGTTGCATCACCGTCGATCTCGACATAGAAGATATGTCCGCCCCGGGTAAGTTCATGGTAGGGTGCTTCGATCTCGGCTTTGTGACGAGGTGAACACTTATACCATACCGGGAGATGATTGGAGTTGGTGTAATACTCTTTGTCGGTAATACCGGGAATGATACCGAATGACTTGCGGTCCTTTGACGTGAATTTGCCNGANAGACCTTCGGCGGGAGTGGCAAGGATAGAGAAGTTGTGTGAGTATTTCTCAGAGAACTCGTTGGCACGGCTACGCATGTGACTGACGATTCTAAGACCNAGNTTTTGTGCNTCTTTGCTCTCTCCGTGATGATGACCGGTAAGCGCTGTCAGACATTCGGCAAGTCCAATGAAACCAATGCCNAGTGTGCCCTGATTGATAACGGGCTCGATTGTGTCATCAGGTTTCAGACTCTCAGAACCTACCCACAGACGTGACATGAGCAGGGGAAATTGCTTCGCCAGTGCTGTCTTCTGGAAGTTGAAGCGATCACATAGCTGACGGGCTGTGACTTCAAGAGATTTNTCGAGCTTCTCGAAAAAGCGGTTTATACGTTCCTGCTCGTCCATGATGCTCATGCATTCGATGGCAAGTCTCACGATATTTATGGTAGTGAAACTCAGATTGCCACGTCCGACGGAGGTCTTTTCGCCATAACGATTCTCAAACACTCGTGTGCGGCATCCCATTGTGGCTACTTCATAAAGGTAGCGTTTGGGATCAGACGCATTCCACTTTTCATGTTGATTGAATGTAGCGTCGAGATTCACAAAATTGGGGAAGAAACGACGTGCGGTCACCTTGGCTGCGAGCTGATAAAGATCGTAGTTCTTATCTTCGGGGAGATAGTTGACACCACGCTTCTTTTTCCATATCTGTATGGGGAATATGGCGGTAGAGCCGTTGCCCACGCCCTCGTAAGTAGAGTTGAGAAGCTCGCGGATTATACAGCGACCTTCGGCC
>JAAVGC010000042.1 GCA_014800445.1 Bacteroidales bacterium
AAGTACGATCTTTGACAAACTTAAATTGGATTTTATCGAGATCGTCGAAAACACCTGTGGCATAGGGGATATATTCGTTGCCATTGTATTGCAGGATGTTAACGCCGAATAGATCGCCTTCACCGGAACGAGCTGTGACAAAGGATTGTGTGCCGTCCGGCATACTACATCCGATATTTATAGCAATAGTGTCGGTGGTTGTGATCGGAGCTGATGGTTGGGTTGGTGTTTCGGGAATCCCCGGCTCTTCCGTAGTCCCAGAGGAACAAGATGAAAGAGTGATGACAGCAAGTGCTGTCATAATAATAAAGAGTTTTTTTCTCATCATGGTTTGTGATATTGTTGGGTTAAACATTGAGTTGGTATGTGATTTCAGTCTGAGTTGATCCACTAGACAATGGTGTTTTGCCCATTCATGGTCAGACTTTTTTCAGTGTCAGATTCTTTTGAAAACTCATATCTCGTAGTTTGTACCTACAAAAAAAGAGCGACAGCCAAAACTTTTTCCTCATTTGCTTTAGCAGGTTCTGGTAAACCATGAGTCCAAATAAGTAAAAAGCAGTCTGCGCCCTTGACGGGTACAAACCAACCTCTTAACTTATTATTTGGTGACTCGTTAGAAAATTTACCAGATTTGCTAAAGTCCAAATAACTTGTCTAAAAGACGTGTTTGAAATATGTCTTGTTTTGTCTTTCTGTTTCTTGCTTCAGTGGATTTTAGTTCTTACTCTCCACAAATTAAACAAAAAATTTGGACAGACACAAGTGCATATCGCAGAACTGCGTGGAAAATGGTGTTGCCGCATTATAAAACCGTGAATACGTTTATATAATTATACCGCTAATGAGTAGATTTGTTGCATATTTTCTGAAATATTTTAGCCGGCTGAATTAAACTCACAGGTTTCTTGCGGGGGGAGGGGACATAAAAAGGAAGAGCGCATTCCGGGGTGGGATGCGCTCTCTCGGTTATGGGGTTGACGGCAGGGGTTATGCCTGCTTGTAGAGTTCGATCTGGTCGGGGGTGAAGTTAGCGATAAACTCGGCGTGCTTCTCTACCTCGGCCTGTGCGATTTTGCTGTAGACTTTGGCACTCTTTGTCATTGACTCGGATGCGTAGCGGGTGGCATCGGTGACGAGGAGCCAGCTCATAACGAGGTTACCGGCCATCTCGACAAGGCGACGTGCCATGAAGTCAGTGTAGGTTGTATCAGCAACCGCGTTGACTTTTTCAATAGCCTCGTTGTATTTAGCTGCGAGGCCTTGGAGCATCTCGGCAACGGGCTTGAGTTCGTCGGCAACGGGCTGTGTGGCGTAGTCGGCGATCATGGAGCTGTAGGTGCCTGTGGTGACGTGGCGGATGGCAGCGACAACCTGGAGCTGTGTGGTGCCCTCGTAGATGGAGGTGATGCGTGCGTCGCGGTAAACGCGTTCGCAGGCGTAGTCCTTCATGAAGCCAGAACCGCCGTGGATCTGAATGCAGTCGTAGGCGTTCTGGTTGCAGTATTCGCTGGCAAGACCTTTGACAAGCGGAGTGCATGCATCGGCAAGACGGCGGTATTTCTTGAGGTCGTCTTTCTGCTCTTTGTCGAGCTTGGTGCCTTCGCGCTCGATGTCCTCGTAGGCTTTGTAAACGTCGACAAAACGCGATGTCTCGTAGAGGAGGGCGCGTGATGCGTCGAGCTTGGCTTTCATAACGGACAGCATCTCGTAGACTGCCGGGAAGTTGATGATTGCCTTGCCGAACTGCTGACGCTCGTTGGCATAGGCAAGAGCCTCACGGTAGGCGATCTCGCTGACGCCGACGCTCTGTGCGGCGATGCCGAGGCGTGCGCCGTTCATGAGTGCCATGACGTACTTGATAAGGCCGAGACGGCGTGAGCCGCAGAGTTCGGCTTTTGCGTTCTTGTAGGTGAGCTCGCAGGTGGGCGATCCCTTGATGCCCATCTTGTTCTCGATGCGGCGTACGTCAACGCCACCGTCGCGCTTGTCGTAGATGAACATCGAGAGGCCGCGGCCGTCGCGTGTTCCTTCCTCGGAGCGTGCGAGCACGAGGTGGATATCGCTGTCACCGTTGGTGATAAAGCGCTTCACACCGTTGAGACGCCATGTGCCGTCGGGTGCCTGAGTTGCCTTGAGCATGACGGACTGAAGGTCGGAACCAGCATCGGGCTCGGTGAGGTCCATCGACATGGTCTCGCCCTCGCACACGCGGGGAATGAATTTCTCGCGCTGCTCTTCGTTGCCGAATTCGTAGAGAGTCTCCACGCAGTCCTGCAGACCCCAGAGGTTTTCAAAACCTGTGTCGGCACGGCTTACGATGTCGGCAGCCATGATGTAGGGGGTGATGGGGAAGTTGAGACCTCCGTAGCGGCGGGGCATTGCCATGCCCATGAGTCCGGCCTTGCGGCATGCGTCGAGGTTCTCGAATGTGGCGTCGGCGTAGATTACGCGGTTGTTTTCCACGCGGGGACCCTGATGGTCGACAGACTCGGCGTTGGGAGCGATGGTGTTGGCGCAAATGTCGCCAACGATGTCGAGCACCTTGTCGTAATTGTCCATGGCATCCTCGAAGTCGCGGGGCGCATAGTCAAATTTGTCGGCATCGCTGTATCCGCGTTCCTTGAGGTCGACGATCTTCTGCATCAAGGGATGCGAAAGATGATTTTTAAGATCGGGATTATCTGTATAGAAATTAGCCATGGCTTATTTCGAATTTTTCTTGTAGTACTTGATGAGTTTGGGGAGCACTTCCTCGAGATTGCCGGTGATCACATAGTCGGCAATGGTGTTGATTGGGGCGTCGGGGTCGTTGTTGATCGAGATGATCATGGCGCTCTCCTGCATACCTGCAATGTGCTGGATCTGACCTGAGATGCCGCAGGCGATGTAAAGCTTTGGACGCACAGTGACACCGGTCTGGCCGATCTGACGGTCATGCTCGGTGAAGCCGGCATCGACAGCCGCACGTGAAGCGCCAACCTCGGCACCGAGGGTGTTGGCGAGGTCGTGGAGAAGCTGGAAGTTCTCTTTGCTGCCCACGCCGTAGCCGCCGGCTACGATGATGGGGGAGTTCTTGATGTTGATCTTGCTCTTCTCGATGTGGCGGTCGATGATCTCTACAACGAAGTCGGTATCATTGACGTATTTCTTGGCATCGAGATTTATAACCTCACCCTTGTGGTCGGGGTTGACGATCTCTTTTTTCATGACACCCTCGCGAACTGTGGCCATCTGCGGACGGCAGTCGGGGTTGACGATGGTTGCCACGATGTTGCCGCCGAATGCGGGGCGGATCTGGTAGAGAAGGTCGGTGTACTCCTTGCCTGTTTTGGGATCCTTGTGGTCGCCGATTTCAAGTGCTGTGCAGTCGGCGGTAAGGCCGCTGTGGAGGCATGATGAGACACGGGGACCCAGATCGCGGCCGATGCAGGTGGCACCCATGAGGCAAATCTGAGGCTTGATCTCTTTGAAGAGGTTGATCAGTATAGCCGCATGAGGATTGGAGGTATAGGGGAAAAGACGTGGATCCTCGACTTTGTAGACGGTGTCGGCTCCGTAGGGGAAAATCTGATTCTCCACACCGTCGAGCTTGTCGCCGATCACAAGGGCTTCGAGCTTAACTCCGAGACGGTCAGCCAGCTGACGACCTTTTGTGAGGAGTTCGAGGCTGACATCGGCAATCTTGCCTTCGTCAAATTCGCAATATACTATAAGGTTGTTTTTGTCTTCTGCCATGATGTCTTATCCGATGGTGTGGTTTGCGATAAGTTCCTTGATGAGTTCCTCGAGCTGAGCGTCATCGTTGTCGAGACGTCGGCTTTCCTTGGCGGTGAAGACAACGTTTTCGATAGCCTTAACCTTAGTGGGTGATCCGGCCATACCGATCTGTTCGGGATCGGCTTCGACAAATGCTGCACCCCACTCCTGGAGGTTGAGGTAAGGGCGAGCCTCAACGAATGCCTGCTCCTCGGGTGTGAGTTTGGCTTTCTCAGAGGGTGAAACAACTCGCTTGAATTTCATGATGCGCTTGGCGTTGCGGGGACGGCATTCAGCAGCCGAACCGTTGACGGTGACAACGCATGGGAGAGGAGCCTTGACGGTCTCGACACCTTGTTCGAGACGACGTTTTACGGTAACATATCCGTCCTTGAGATCGAGGATTTCCTCAGCATAGGTGACCTGAGGAATTCCAAGCTTTTCAGCGATCTGTGGACCTACCTGTGCGGTGTCGCCGTCGATGGCCTGACGTCCGCCGAGGATGATGTCGTAGTTGCCGAATTTCTTGACTGCCTGCGCCAGCGAGTAGGAGGTTGCGAGAGTGTCGGCACCTCCGAGTGCACGGTCAGTGAGCACTATGCCGGTATCGGCGCCGCGGAAAATTGCTTCACGTATGATTTCGGAAGCACGTGGAAGACCCATAGTGAGGATTGTAACGGTCGAGCCGGGGTTGGCGTCCTTGAGACGGAGAGCCTGCTCGAGGGCGTTGAGATCCTCGGGATTGAAGATGGCGGGGAGAGCGGCACGATTGATAGTGCCATCTTCTTTCATAGCATCTTTTCCTACATTGCGGGTGTCGGGCACCTGCTTTGCAAGGACGATGATGTTTAAACTCATAATCGTTATTTTGAGTGTTTAAGCTATTTGTCGTTGTTGAATGCGGTGCTCGTGGTGCCCTGAGGGCGCGCGGCGGCCGCCATTGACGTGCAAAGATAGTAAAATATTGTGGTTAAGCAAAATAAAATACTACCTGCAGAAGGCTCCCTGGATTACTCGTAGCTTGAGCCGTCGAAGCAGTGAGTGCAGATGCAGTCGCCGGGAAGTCCGATTGAGCGCGTGACGCAGTCTATGCTATTGAATTTCAGGGAGGTCAGATTGAGACGCTTGCGGATTTCCTCAACCATATGGTTGTATCGCTCGGTGCCTTTGGTGGCGTAGTCCTTCAGGATTTCAGGTGTGGGTGTCTCGCCTTCAAGATCCTGAATGACACGACGAGTGATGAGCTCCATCTCGCTTTTTGAGTTGGTGAAGTTGATGAAGCGGCAGGGATAGATGAGCGGCGGACAACTGATGCGCACGTGCACCTCGGTTGCTCCTGCATCACGGATATCCTTGACGTTGTCGCGCAACTGTGTTCCACGTACGATAGAGTCATCGCAGAATGCCACTCTCTTGCCTTTGAGGAGTGCCTCGTTGACGATAAGTTTCATCTTTGCCACCAGCTCACGACGCTCCTGACTCGATGGAGTGAATGAGCGCGGCCATGTGGGGGTGTACTTGGAGATTCCACGGCGGTAGGGCACACCTTTACCTACGGAGTACCCGAGAGCCATGCCGATGCCAGAGTCGGGTATGGCGCTGACGAAATCAACTTCGGTGTCGTCCTCGCGTCCCATCTCCTCGCCGCATGCATTGCGCATCTCGTCGACGTTGCGTCCCTCGTATTCGCAGGGTGGATAGCCATAGTATGTCCAAAGGAAGGCGCATATCTGCATCTTGTCACCGGGGGCCTGAAGCTGCTCAATGCCATTGTCGGGTGAAATGCGCACGATCTCTCCCGGACCGATGTTTTTGGCGATTTCGTAGCCGAGATTGTAGAAAGCACAGGACTCGGATGAAACGGCATAAGAACCGTCTTCGGTGGTGTGGCGTCCTACGATAATGGGGGTGCGTCCGAGGCGGTCTCGGGCTGCAATCACCGAGCCGTCGTCAAGCAACAGGAGCATGGAGCATGAGCCTTTGACTTTCTTGAAGACAAGGTTGATGCCGTCGACGAAGTCTTTACCCTGCGAGATGATGTCGGCCACTATTTCAGTGGGATTGGCCGACTCAGATGTGTGCTCGTAGAAGTTTTTTCCCTGCTGGAGCAGTTCCTGCGAGAGTGTTGCAAGATTGTTGATCTTNGCAACAGTGACGATGCCGAAACGTCCGATGCGNGAATTGAGGACTATGGGCTGCGCGTCGGTGTCGCTTATGACACCTATACCGCTGTTGCCTGTGAACTCATGAAGTTCGCCTTCAAATTTATTGCGGAAGTAGGCGTTTTCGATATTGTGTATCGATCGGCTGAAATGTGTGCCGTCGACAGTNGCAAGTCCGGCACGCTTTGTGCCGAGATGCGAGTTGTAGTCAGTACCGTAGAAGAGGTCGTTNACGCACTTAGTGCGCTTCACGACTCCAAAGAAACCTCCCATAAGAGTGGNNAGNGANGTTTATATTNGTTTATTTATGCCTTTGTAGCGTTTTCAACCCAGCGTCGTGCNGCGATGAATGCGTCTATCCAAGGTGTGATCTCAGCATCGGCTTTGNCGGCGGGCCAGTATCCGCACTGCCACGGGAAGATAGCGCGCTCGGGATGGGGCATCATTGCGAGATGACGACCGTCGGCCGANGCAATTGCTGCCACAGCACCTTTAGAGCCATTGGGGTTGGCGGGATATGCGTCGTAGTTGTAACGTGCTACAACGTTATAGCCTTTGGTTTCGTCGGGGAGGCAGAATTTACCTTCGCCATGTGCTACCCAGACGCCAAGTTTCATGCCTGAGAGTGGCTTGAGCATAACCGAATCGTTGGCGGGTATGTCAAGACCGAGGAACTGTGATTCGAACTTATGGGATACGTTGTGATCCATGTGGGGACGCGGATCGGCATCAGGTGTGATGAGGTTGAGCTCAATCATCAGCTGACATCCGTTGCATATTCCGAGCGAGATTGTGTCGGTGCGGTCGTAGAAGCGACGCAGTGTGCGCTGCGCAGTCTCGTTCCAAAGGAAACCGCCTGCCCATCCTTTGGCAGAGCCGAGTACGTCGGAATTAGAGAATCCGCCGCAGAACACGATCATGTTGATATCGTCGAGTGTCTCACGACCCGATGTGAGGTCGGTCATGTGCACGTCCTTGACATCAAATCCGGCAAGGTGTAGTGCATAGGCCATCTCGCGGTCACCGTTGACACCCTTTTCACGTATGATAGCCGCTTTCACACCTGAGCGCTCTTTGCGTGTATGGGAAATAGCGCGTGATGCGAGGGTACTGTCCCAGGCTTCGGGGATATTATAGACGATGGGCTGGCTGCGGTAGTTCTCGAAACGATCAAGCGCACACTTCTCACCACTCTGAATGGTGTCGAGAAGATAGGAGGGACGGAACCACACGTCGCGGAGCCAATCGATGCCGAGAAGCCACTCGCCGGCTTCTCCATGATTGATGTTGAGCACACGCTCAGCAGAAGGACGACCGAGTGCCACGCTCTTGACACCGGCTTCGGCAAGAATCTTCTTCACGGTCTCAAGTTGCTCGCCGTTGGCAATCTGAACAGCAACAGCGGGGTTCTCGGCGAAGAGAATCTTCATCAAGTCAGTCTCACCGAGGGCGTTCATAGCCGTGGTATCGATTTCAAGACCACCTTCGGTGTTTGCGAATGCCATCTCAAGGAGGGTAACAATGAGTCCGCCTGCCGAAATGTCGTGCATGGCAAGAATGCGACGCTCAGCCACGAGTTTCTGCAATGTGTCGAACACGGTGCGGAAGTAGGCTGGATCGTTTATCGCAGGAACATCGCTGCCGATCTTGCCCTGAGTCTGTGCAAGGGCAGAACCACCAAGTGCAAGGGGTGAGAGGGCAAAGGGGATATAGAGAACCGTGGACTCAGGTACATCAGCGAGTACCGGAGAAACGGTCTTGCGTACGTCGTTGACTTCACCGGCTGCCGAGATGATCACAGTGCCGGGAGCGAGCACCTTTGTGCCGTCGGCGTATTTCTGAGTCATGGACAGACTGTCCTTGCCGGTCGGAATGTTGATGCCGAGATCGCAGGCAAAGTTACTGCAAGCCTCTACGGCACGGTAGAGAGCTGCATCCTCACCCTCGTTGCGGCAAGGCCACATCCAGTTGGCGCTAAGTGAAACGGTGGAGAGTCCGCGCGCAAGGTCGACGCCGACGATGTTGGTAAGCGCTTCTGCAATAGCCAGAACGGAGCCACGAGCCGAGTCAGCAAGTGCGGCTTGCGGAGCGTGACCTATGGAGGTGGCAATACCGGCAGTTCCGGTGTAGTCGAGTGCCACAACACCGCAGTCGCTGAGGGGGAGCTGAATCTCACCCTGGCACTGCTGGCGTGCGATGCGTCCGGTCACCGAACGGTCAACCTTATTTGTGAGCCAATCCTTACATGCTACAGCCTCAAGCGAGAGAACCTCACGGAGGGTGTCTTCAAGGTTGATCGAGTCGGTCTCAGGAGCTTTATATTCACGTTCGACAGTGATGTCGTGCATCACGGTCTTGGGTGAATTACCAAACATGTCGGCCATGCCGAGGTCAATGGGACGCTCGCCGTCGTTTCGCTCAAAGACGAAGCGGTCATCGCCGGTTGTCTCACCGACAACATAGAGCGGTGCGCGCTCTCGTTCGGCAATACGCTCGATGAGTGGAATGTCGTCGGGACGCACTACCATGCCCATGCGCTCCTGACTCTCATTGCCGACAATTTCTTTTGCCGAGAGAGTCTTGTCGCCGATGGGAAGTGCATCGAGATCGATGTGTCCGCCGGTAGCTTCAACGAGCTCCGAGAGAGCGTTGAGGTGTCCGCCGGCACCGTGGTCGTGGATCGAGACTATGGGGTTGTTGTCGCTTTCGGCGAGAGCACGGATGACGTTGCTGACGCGCTTCTGCATCTCGGGGTTGGCACGCTGCACAGCATTGAGCTCAATGGCTCCGGCATAGCGGCCGGTGTCGACCGATGAAACGGCTCCACCACCCATGCCGATGCGGTAATTGTCGCCACCCATGACCACAACTTTCTCACCGGGCTCGGGTGTGCCTTTGATTGCATCTTTAGCAGCAGCGAATCCGACACCGCCTGCAAGCATGATAACTTTGTCGTAGGCGAGTTTACGGTCGTGCTCGGCATGCTCAAATGTGAGGAGCGAACCGCAGATAAGGGGCTGACCAAACTTGTTGCCGAAGTCAGATGCTCCGTTGGATGCCTTGATAAGAATCTCGGCCGGCGTCTGATAGAGCCACTGGCGCGGATCCATCATGCGCTCCCATGGCTTTTCCTCATCAAGACGCGGGTAGGAGGTCATGTAAACAGCCGTTCCTGCTATGGGAAGGCTTGCCTTGCCTCCACCGAGGCGGTCACGTATCTCACCACCTGTGCCAGTGGCCGCTCCGTTGAAGGGCTCGACTGTAGTGGGGAAGTTGTGTGTCTCAGCTTTAAGTGAAATGACCGTCTCGATGTCTTTTGTCTCAAAGAAATCGGGGCGGTCAGGATTTACCGGTGCAAACTGCATAGCCTTGGGACCGGCAACAAATGCTACATTGTCCTTGTAGGCTGATACGAGGCTTCCGGGATTTTGCTGTGAAGTCTTTTTTATGAGTTTGAACAGTGAGGTNGGTTTCTCCTCGCCATCGATTACAAATGTGCCGTTGAAGATTTTATGACGACAATGCTCAGAATTGACCTGAGAGAATCCGAATACTTCACTGTCGGTGAGCGGTCGGCCAAGACGTTTCGAGAGGTCGGAGAGGTATTGCTCTTCATCGGGGTTCAGAGCAAGTCCTTCACGCTCATTGTACTCGTGAATGTCGGCTATATGCTCTACCGGAGCCGGAGTAATATCGGTAGTGAAAAGCATCTGATCGAGTCCCGAGTAATGGCGATGCAGCATGGGGTCGAATNCGGAATCGGATTCAGGATCGTCCACAGGGATGTACTCCTCGATGCGCATGATGCCGTCGAGTCCCATATTCTGGGTTATTTCTACGGCGTTTGTGCTCCATGGAGTGATCATTTCCTTACGCGGTCCGCGGAAATTACCGGGGAGTGAGTCGAGTGAAACACTTGATGCTCCGCCAAGAAGCCACGAGATCTTACGATCGTCTTCCGGCGAGAAAGCATGATCNGCCTGCAGGGCNTAAACCTTGNCGGCGTCGCTTNNTCTGTAAAATAAAACCATTGCAGAGATGCTCTTTATAANAATANTGCAAATTTAGTNTTAATCGNGCTAACTGACAAATTAAATTATTGTGACAGTACNGGGAAGAGCTTTCTGACAGCCCAATATTAAGATTTGTTAAAGCAATAATTAGTTAAATTGTTGTTTAATAATATTTTAATGTTTGTATCTATCAGTTTCTGGCAAATGTCAGGCCGGATTGGTATGCTTTTTGTAAAATTTCTGTGAAAAAGCCAGTATTGTTGTAAGCTGCGTGACAGCTTATATTTCAGAGNTTTCGTTAAAAATTTGGATCAGATTTCTTAACATTCATTTTTAAACAATCTCTAAAACAATAAGGGCTCTGACTTGTTTAAGTAATAAACACACTCAGAAATCCACGGTGTAAGGACTGTGGATCGTTAGATTCGATTACGCATTATGAATTTCAATAGTTTCACTATTAAATCGCAAGAAGCGATACAAAAGGCTGTAGAACTCACCCGCCAGGCGGGCGAGCAGCAGATCGAACCGGTCCATATTCTGAAGGGACTTATGGACGAGGGAGACTCTCTGGTAAAATTTATCTTCCAGAAGGTTGGAGCGAATCTGGCGTCTGTGGCACAGCAGGTGGACAGGGAAATCGCTTCGCTGCCTAAGGTCTCGGGAGGTGAACCTTATCTTAGTCGCACTTCAAACGATGTGCTTCAGAAATCGCTTGATATCGCCAAACANAATGGTGATGAATACGTTACGCTCGAAGCACTCCTCATGGCACTTTTCGAAATCAACAGCGCAGCATCGACCATNCTCAAGGATGCAGGCTTGGGCGCCAAAGAGCTGAAGGCTGCAATCGATGAGTTGCGTAAAGGNAAGAAGGCTACTGACCAGAGTGCCGAGGAGTCATACAACGCATTGAGCAAATATGCCATAAATCTTAACGAACGCGCCCGTAGCGGTAAGCTTGATCCGGTAATCGGNCGTGACGAAGAGATACGCCGAGTGCTTCAGATACTGAGCCGACGCACTAAGAACAACCCGATGCTGATAGGTGAACCGGGTACCGGTAAGACCGCAATCGCCGAGGGACTGGCACAGCGTATAGTGCGCGGTGACGTGCCTGAAAACCTCCGCACCAAGCAGATCTTCTCGCTTGACATGGGTGCGCTTGTGGCCGGTGCCAAATACAAGGGTGAATTTGAGGAACGCCTTAAGGCTATNGTTAACGAGGTTACCCAGAGNGACGGTGAGATTATTCTCTTCATAGATGAGATACACACTCTCGTGGGTGCCGGAAAGGGTGANGGCGCNATGGATGCCGCCAATATCCTGAAACCTGCTCTTGCCCGTGGTGAACTCCGCAGCATAGGAGCTACGACACTNGACGAGTATCAGAAGTATTTTGAAAAAGATAAGGCTCTCGAACGNCGATTCCAGAAGGTCATGGTGAACGAGCCTGANGAGGCNTCGGCTATCGCCATACTCCGCGGCCTGAAGGAACGCTATGAGAACCATCACAAAGTGCGCATCCGCGATGAGGCAATTATAGCNGCCGTGCAACTCTCNGAGCGTTACATAACCGATCGTTTCCTCCCCGACAAGGCTATCGACCTCGTGGATGAGGCTGCATCAAAGTTGAAACTTGAAATCGACTCCGTGCCTCAGGCTCTTGATGACATAAGCCGCCGCATCGCNCANAAGGANATCGAGCGCGANGCTATCAAGCGCGAGGGTGACACTGAGAAAGTGAAGGAGATCGAGAANGAACTCGCTTCGATGCGCGACGAGGAGAAAGAGTATTCGGCCAAGTGGAAGGCCGAGAAGGAGCTTATNGACAAGATTCAGCAAAACAAGATCGATATCGAGCAGCTTAACTTCGAGGCAGAACGNGCCGAGCGCGAAGGTGATTATGCCAAGGTAGCAGAAATCAGATACTCAAAGATCCAGAACAAGGAGCAGGAGAATNCCAGCATTCAGGAACANCTGAAGATGATGCAGGGTGAAAAAGCTCTGATCAAGGAGGAGGTTGATGCTGAGGATATCGCNGATGTGGTGTCGCGCTGGACAGGAATACCTGTGAACAAGATGGTGCAGAGCGAGAAGGAGAAGCTTCTACATCTTGAGGAGGAACTCCACAACCGCGTTGTGGGTCAGAATGACGCCATCACCGCTATCGCCGATGCTGTGCGCCGCAGTCGTGCCGGTCTTAACGATCCGCGCCGACCGATAGGCAGCTTCCTTTTCCTCGGTACGACCGGTGTGGGTAAGACGGAACTTGCCAAAGCTCTTGCTGAATATCTGTTTGACGACGAGAACATGATGACCCGAATCGACATGAGCGAATACCAGGAGAAACACACTGTGAGCCGCTTGGTTGGAGCGCCTCCGGGATACGTCGGTTACGATGAGGGTGGCCAGCTCACCGAGGCCGTGCGCCGCAAACCTTATTCGGTGGTCCTGTTCGATGAAATCGAGAAAGCGCATCCCGATGTGTTCAACATTCTGCTTCAGGTTCTTGATGACGGTCGCCTGACTGATAACAAAGGACGCATGGTCAACTTCAAGAACACGATTATCATTATGACTTCAAACATGGGGTCAAGTGTGATAAGGGAGAATTTCGCTCAAATGACCGATGAGAACCGCGGTGAGACTATCGAGCGCACGAAGGAGCAGGTCATAGAGCTGCTCAAGCAGACGATCAGACCTGAATTCCTGAACCGCATAGACGAGACCATAATGTTCACNCCGCTTAATGCGAAGGAAATTGAGGAGATNGTGGGGCTTCAGGTGCGTGGCATACAGAAGATGCTGTCGACCAACGGTGTCACTCTTGAAGTCACTCCGGCCGCTATGCACTTCCTTGCTGAGGAGGGATATGATCCGGAATTCGGTGCCCGTCCGGTCAAGCGTGCAATTCACAGACTCGTGCTCAACCGGCTCAGTAAGGATATACTTGCCCAGAAGGTGGACAAGGATCGCCCGATCGTGATCGATGTGAAGGATGAAAATCTCGTTTTTGAGAACTAACACACAACTCAATATATATTTATTACTAATTATTAATCGGTTAATTAAAAACTATGAAAAAACTGCTTTATTCACTGTTGGCTGCTCCGTTACTTTTCGGTATGGCAGCATGTAGCGACGACAAGGAAGCTCCCGATGCTGAGATTACAGCTCAATTCAGCGGAGTCTACACCGTGCCTGATGACAATGTGATCTATGTTGTGGAGGGCAATCCTGTAGTCGTNGAAAGTGTCTCGGTTGAAAGCACCGGCGACGAGCAGGTGGCTATCGGTCCTGTGACTTACATCTGGAATGGTTTTGATATGGGTACTACCCCTGTCACCCCGTTCAAGTATGAGATCTCGACCGACTATCTGACCAAGGAGTACAACCTCCTTTCTCTCCGCACCAATCTGCTCGTAGTGGATCATCCTATCTACACCGCGCTCGTGCAGTATAAGATTCAGGTTGTTCCTGACGAAGATTCGCTTCCCGCAGGTGCTGTTTATCAAGAGGCTCCTGCTGAGGTAGAGACTCAGACACTCATCGAGAAGTAAGAATAGTAGAAAGTAAGACCGCATAAAGTAGCGGGCCGACCATCGGATGGATAATATCCCAAGATGGCCGGCCCGCGAATTTTGTAAATTTTTTAATTGTTTTTTCTGTATCGGAACGCGTGTTTTATGAAAAATATTATATTTGCAGTACCATGGTAACAGAGAGTCCGGGAACTGATCCGCATTGCAGCGCGTCGATCGGGGACTGCCGGTGGATAGAGCTTCCGGTATTTCCTGACCAGAACGGTAACCTTGCAGTTTATGACAACCGGCATGCGGAGTCGATGTTTCGGGTAGAGCGAGTCTTTTTTCTTTATGACGTGCCGTCGATGGCGAGTCGCGGCGGTCACTCATCATTCACTACAAGCCAGTTGCTTCTGGCGGTGAATGGATCGTTTGATGTGACAGTCGATGATGGTCATTACCGTGAAACTCACCATATTGACAAGCCAAACCGGGGATTGCTTATCCCAGCAGGTATTTGGCGTGAGCTCGACAAGTTCACGCCGGGTGCAGTGTGTCTTGTGCTTGCATCGACACGTTTTGCAGAGGAGGATTATGTGAGAGACTACATGCGTTTTCTCACTTTATCGCAATATAAGCAACGCAGAGATACATGAGGTACATACCTTTTTGTGACCTTGCGGCTCTCAACAGTCCGATGATGGCGGATATCGAGCAGGCTGTGCATCGCGTGGCCACATCGGGGCGCTATGTGGGCGGCACGGAGGTGTCGGACCTTGAAAAGAAATTATGCAGGCTCACTGGAGCAGGATTCGCAATCGGGACGGGCAACGGACTGGATGCGCTGAAACTGATAATGCGCGGCTGGATCGANCTCGGNCGNCTGAATCGTGGTGATGGTGTGATAGTGGCAGCCAACACATACGTGGCTTCGATTCTTGCGATTGAAGATGCCGGGCTTGTTCCGCTCCCTGTCGATCCTGATCGGAGGACTATGCTTCTCGGTGCCGACAGCGTGGTAAAACATGCNAANGGATNCGCTAAGGCAGTAATGCCTGTTCATCTNTACGGGCGTGCGAACTGGGATGAGGAGCTCGTTTCGGTAATTAAAGAGAATGGGCTTCTCGTGATTGAGGACAACGCACAGGCGATAGGTGCCATGCCGCGTTCAGCAGCATTGTCGGGGAGAAGGAANATGACCGGGGCACTCGGTGATGCAGGAGCACTAAGTTTTTATCCGACAAAAAACGTCGGGGCACTTGGCGATGCGGGAGCGGTGCTGACTGATGATCGGGAACTCGCTGATGCAGTGCGGGCGTTGTCGAACTACGGAAGTGACAGGAGGTATCACAATGTGTATGCCTCGGGATGTAACTCAAGGCTTGATCCTATTCAGGCTGCTGTGTTGAATGTCAAGCTTGACAGGCTCGGAGTTATAACTGACCGGCGACGGAAAGTAGCATCGATTTATGAGACACAGATAAATAATCCGGCGATAACGAAACCGATGATGCCTGAGACGGTAACTGAACATGTGTGGCATCAATATGTGGTGCTGACACCTGATGCTACTGCCCGCGAATGCTTCAGAGAGTATCTTGCTGCGAGAGGGGTGGAAACAGATGTGCATTATGCGGTGCCACCACATCGTCAGCCTTGCTACAGGGGGAGGGAATGGACTTCCGAACCTTTCCCAGTGACGTGTGATCTCGCTGATAGGGTGGTGAGTCTGCCAATCGCGACTGTGAGCGATGAGGATGCCGCTTATGTGGCAGATGCCGTGAATGGCTGGTGTCCATAACAGAATCATGAAAATGGTTACAAACCAGAATATAACCCAATAAACAAATACGATACAACCATGAAAATCGGTGTACCCAAAGAGATTAAAAACAATGAGAACCGCGTGGGTCTGACCCCGGCGGGAGTGAAGGAACTCGTGCAGCACGGACATGATCTCTATGTGCAGCACACTGCCGGCGAGGGCTCAGGTTTTGCCGATGAAGAGTATGTGGCCGCAGGTGCAACAATCCTTCCCACGATTGAAGATGTGTATGCCACCGCAGAGATGATCATCAAGGTGAAAGAGCCTATTGCTCCTGAGTATCCTCTCGTTAAGAAGGGTCAGGTGCTGTTTACCTATTTCCACTTTGCCAGTGATGAAGAGCTCACTGATGCCATGCTGAAGTCAGGTGCTATCTGTATCGCCTATGAGACAGTGCGTGACCGCNTGGGTGCTCTACCTCTTCTCGTGCCTATGAGTGAGGTTGCCGGCCGCATGTCGGTTCAAGAGGGCGCACGCTTCCTTGAGAAGCCTCAGGGTGGTAAAGGCATACTGCTTGGTGGNGTTCCGGGTGTTAAGCCTGCCAAAGTGCTTATCCTCGGTGCNGGTGTCGTNGGCCGNAATGCTGCCATGATGGCTGCCGGTCTGGGTTGNGATGTGACAATTACCGACATCTCGNTGCCTACTCTCCGCCATGTCGCAGAGGTTATGCCCAAGAACGTGAAGACGCTTTACTCATCACGTCACAATATAGAGCAGGAGCTCCCGACAGTTGANCTTGTCATCGGCTCGGTGCTTGTGCCCGGTGCTAAGGCTCCCAAACTTTTAACGGCTGATATGCTTCCCATGATGCGTCAGGGTACAGTGATCGTTGACGTNGCTGTGGATCAGGGCGGNTGCTTCGAGACNACTCATCCCACCACCCACTCAGAGCCGATCTACACACTTGACGGTGTGGTTCACTACGCTGTGGCCAATATCCCNGGTGCGGTACCTTATACCTCGACTCTCGCACTCACCAACGCAACTCTTCCATACGCCTTGCGTCTCGCCGACATGGGCTGGAAGGATGCCTGCAAGGCTGATCCNGGTCTCGCCGAGGGCGTGAANGTGGTTGACGGCAAGGTTACATTCAAGGGNGTAGCCGAGGCNTGGGATCTTCCATATCATAAGCTCGAACTCTGATATCAGGTATCATTTACTGAAACAAACCTATGAGGATTCCCGACGCACACGGGCCGTGTCAGTGCGTCGGGAATCGTTCTACCCAACATTATCCCCTTTGTCATGAAAAGAATCTTGTTTCTTGCNCTTGCGATCGCATCGGCGACCTCGGTGCT
Organism: Bacteroidales bacterium; assembly: GCA_014800445.1. GTDB lineage: Bacteria > Bacteroidota > Bacteroidia > Bacteroidales > Muribaculaceae > JAFLTL01. Next base: position 16,585 of record JAAVGC010000042.1, read on the forward strand.
TGACGCGCAGACAACGCTCGAGGAGATGAAACAGTATCCCGAACGTTGCGGAGGACGATATTATGCCTATCCTGTGACCGAGAGCGCTAACACTCCGGCTCCAAAAGGATATGAGCCTTTCTATGTGAGCCACTACAGCCGCCACGGATCACGCTACATGATTTCGGACAAGGATTACACAAATGTGCTCGATGTGCTTGAGAAGGCGTATAAGGCGGGCGCACTCACTTCGCTCGGTGAGGATGTGATGAAGCGGATGCGGATAGTGTGTGCGGAGGCAGAGGGACGTGGCGGAGAGCTCACCCCGCTGGGTGCACGACAGCAATATGACATAGGGCAGAGGATGTATGACGCCTATCCTCAAGCGTTCGCAAAGGGCGCTGATGTGACAGCTGCTTCGACTGTGACAATGAGGGTGGCGCACTCGATGTTTAATTTTGTGCTCGGACTCAAGGAACGTGACCCGAAGCTTGAAATCCCTATGGAATCGGCTCAGAGGAACATGATATATCTGTGCCACTCGGAACCGGTGTCGTGGGCGTTCAATGATGATAAGGCAGAACCGTGGAAGGCGCAGCGCGACAAGTTCAAGGCCAAGATGACGAATCCTGACCGGCTGATGGCATCGCTGTTTTCCGATGAAGATTTCGTGACCAGAGCGGTGCGCCCCGAACAACTGATGTGGGGACTCTATGAAGTGGCTTCTGACTTACAGAACATGGAGGCGGATGTAACGCTCTATGACATTTTTGAGCCGGAGGAGCTTGTGGATCTCTGGCAGGCGGGCAACTATGCGTACTATGCGACCAACTCATCATATCCGCTGAGTCAGGGGGTGAATGTGGACAACGCGAAGAATCTTCTGCGCAATATTGTGGAGACGGCTGACTCATATATCTCGGAAGGGAAGCATGGTGCAACGCTGCGTTTTGGCCATGACGGTAACGTCACGCCGCTCGTGGCACTCATGCAGCTTGGCGGAGGTGTGGGATATGAGAATAATCCGGCCGAGGTCTACAAGGTGTGGAATGACTGGAATGTGACTCCTATGGCCTCGAACGTGCAGATCATTTTCTTCAGAAACAAGAAGGGTGATGTTATCTGTAAGTTCATGCGCAACGAGCAGGAGGTGTCGATACCGTGTGAGACGGATATGTTTCCGTTCTATCGCTGGGAGAATGCCCGCAACACGCTTCAGAAGATCATAGACACGCCTTCGCGGGAGTATTTTCCTGCGAAGTACAAGAAGTGATGCTGCAGCCCTGAAATCGCGGAAAAGGATTTTGCCAAAATGAAAAATTTGGTTATCTTTGTGCGCAATAAAATTTCTATATCCGATGTCATTTATTGCAGATAGGGTGAAAATGGACGGTCTCACATTTGACGACGTTCTACTCATACCCGCATACTCAGAAGTACTACCGCGCGACGTGGATTTGCGCACCCGTTTCTCACGTAATATAACCCTTAATGTGCCTTTGGTGTCAGCGGCAATGGATACCGTTACAGAGGCCAAGCTCGCTATCGCCATAGCTCGCGAGGGTGGTATCGGAGTCATTCACAAAAATATGCCGATCGATGAGCAGGCCCGTCAGGTGCATGCCGTGAAGCGTGCTGAAAACGGCATGATCTATGATCCCGTGACCATACTGCGCGGCAGCAAGGTGCGCGATGCTCTTGCTATGATGGAGGAGTATCACATAGGTGGTATTCCGGTTGTTGATGCTGATAAGAAACTTGTGGGCATCGTGACTAACCGTGACCTGCGTTTCGAGCGTGATCTTGATCGTCCTGTTGATGAGGTAATGACAACAGAGAATCTTGTTACTACATCGACTACTACAAATCTTGAAGAAGCTGCCGACATACTCCAGACACACAAGATCGAGAAACTTCCCGTGGTTGATGCCGAGGGACATCTTATCGGTCTGGTAACTTACAAGGATATTACAAAGGCTAAGGATAAACCCCATGCCTGCAAGGATAANCTCGGTCGTCTGCGTGTGGCTGCCGGTGTGGGCGTGACCCCTGACAGCATGCAGCGTGTGGATGCACTTGTTGCAGCCGGTGTGGATGCTATCGTGATNGACACAGCTCACGGTCATAGCCGCGGTGTTATAGGTGTACTCAAAGCCATCAAGGAGAAATATCCTGAAATCGACGTTGTGGTTGGAAATATCGCAACAGGCGATGCTGCCCGCTATCTCGTGGAGAATGGTGCTGACGGCGTGAAGGTGGGTATCGGTCCCGGATCGATATGCACGACCCGCGTCATCGCCGGTGTGGGCGTTCCGCAGCTTTCGGCGGTGTACGACGTGGCTAAGGCTCTTGAAGGAACCGGTGTTCCTCTGATTGCCGACGGCGGTATAAGATATTCGGGTGACATAGTGAAAGCGCTCGCCGCAGGCGGTTACAGCGTGATGCTGGGTGGTATGCTTGCGGGAGTGGAGGAATCTCCCGGCGACACGATCATCTATAACGGTCGTAAATACAAGGCTTACCGCGGCATGGGTTCGCTCGAAGCTATGGAAAAGGGNTCGAAGGATCGCTATTTCCAGGGTGATGAAAAGGATAACCGTAAGCTTGTTCCGGAAGGTATCGCAGCTCGCGTCCCCTATAAAGGTACTCTTTATGAGGTCGTTTACCAGATGCTGGGCGGTCTTCGTGCAGGAATGGGNTATTGCGGAGCGAAGGATATCGATGCACTTCATAAAGCTAAATTTACCCGTATCACTAATGCCGGTGTGGCTGAGAGTCACCCGCATGACGTGGCAATCACATCGGAGGCTCCCAATTACAGCGCATCGGCTCACTGATCAAGTAATAAATCTTAAATAGCTCGCACAGACTATGCTTTTGTCAATGACGGGGTTCGGGAAGACGGTTGAAATCCTNCCCGGCAAGAAGCTGACGGTAGAGATGAAGTCTCTTAACTCTAAGCAGCTTGATCTGTCGGTGAAACTTCCGGTTGCTTTCCGTCATCTCGAGCCTAAGGTGAGGGAGACGGTGGCACGGCGGCTTCAGCGCGGCAAAGTGGACCTTAATATCTGGGTTGAATCTACCGGAGGCGGTGCCGTCGGTCAGTCATTGTCGACGGATTTTAACCTGGATGTGATGAAGGCTCTTAAAGGGCGCATCGAGGAGGTGTCGGCTGAACTCGGCATTGACACTCCTGCTGACTGGTATCAGGTGATGATGCGTTTTCCGGAATCGCTGCGCAATGATGCCGGTCTTGCAGAAGCGAGCGAGAGCGAGGAACAGGAACTAATGGGCGCTCTCGAAGGCTGTGTGGATGCTCTGATGCATTACCGCGGCGTGGAGGGTGAGAAACTGGAAGACTTCTTCGCACTCCGCATTGACCGGATACGCGGGTTGCTCGCACAAGTGCCAAAGTGGGAAGGNGAGCGTGTGGCTAAAGTGAAGTCGCGGCTTGAGGAAAATCTGTCGAAGCTTCCGCAGATCGAATATGATAAAGGGCGTCTGGAGCAGGAAATGATTTTCTACATCGAGAAGCTTGATATCAATGAGGAGAAGCAGCGTCTGGCTCAGCATCTGGACTATTTCATGGAGACAATGAAGAGCAGCAGTGCTGGTCAGGGTAAGAAGCTCGGTTTTATTGCTCAGGAGATGGGACGCGAGATAAACACCCTCGGATCAAAGAGTAATCATGCGGAACTTCAGAAGCTCGTCGTGGAGATGAAAGATGAACTTGAGCAGATCAAGGAGCAGGTTCTCAATGTCATGTAATGATGTGATCAATGTTCTGAACGAAGAGTATGACAGAAAACCATAGAGGAAAGGTAATAATAATCTCTGCTCCTTCGGGGTGCGGAAAATCTACCATAATCAATGCGGTCAGAGAAATGCCGGGCATGGATCTGCAATTCTCTGTTTCGGCCACCAACCGTGACCCACGCCCCGGCGAGACAGATGGTGTGAGTTATTACTTCTTAAGTGATGATGAGTTCCGCCGCCGACTTGATGCGGGTGATTTTGTGGAATACTGCGAGGTGTATCCCGGCAGGTTCTACGGTACTCTAAAAAGCGAAGTGGAACGTACACGCGGTGAAGGACACGATGTGATTCTTGATATCGATGTCGTGGGTGGTGTTAATGTCAAGGAGATCTTCGGTGACGAGGCTCTCAGTCTGTTCATCATGCCTCCATCGGTGGATGAACTGCGTCGACGCCTTGAGCACCGCGGAACGGATAGCGCAGAACGTATTGCCGAGCGCGTGGGACGTGCGGAGTACGAGATCGGTTTTGCTCCCCGCTATGACAAGGTTGTGGTAAATGACCAGCTTGATGAAGCGGTAGCAGAGACAGCTAAGATTATAGCGGTCTTTACAGGACGTAGTATTTGAATTAAAGAAATAGGATTTGAGAAGAGGGCGCCGGATTCCGGGGCTCTCTTCTTTTTTGGGGAGTTCTCAGANTACTCGGAGGACCCGGATGAGGTGGGNATGCTTTNGCGNGCCCACCACCTACGAAGGAATGGGGAAGGGATAAATGANCGACCCGGTGTCTCCGTAGGGAGAACCGGGTCGTGGAATGGGTTGTGCCTAATTGCCTAATTTTATTTGGCAACGCGACGCTCTTTGATGCGGGCTTTCTTACCGGTGAGCTTGCGCAGGTAGTAAAGTTTAGCGCGACGTACTTTACCGTACTTGTTGACAGTGATGCTGTCGATGAACGGTGACTCAATGGGGAAGATACGCTCTACGCCGATGTTGTCGGACATCTTGCGAACGGTGAAACGCTTTTTGTCGCCGTCGCCTGAAATGCGGATAACGACGCCTCTGTAGAGCTGGATACGCTCCTTGTTGCCCTCTTTGATGCGGTAAGCTACGGTGATNGTGTCGCCGGGGCCGAACTCAGGATGCTTCTTGCCGGTGGCAAAAGCCTCCTCGGCGATTTTGATCAGATCCATTTTAAATTGTAATAATCAAAATGTTAATACTACGCGCAACATCCACGGTCAGCTTGTCCCGCCAGCGGTTACGGCTTTTTTTGTGGGTGCAAAGGTAGGTAGATGAAGTGGTATTGCCAAATTATTTCGGAAAATAGTTAGAAAAAAAATAATAAGATTTGAATTAATCGAATAGAATTTCTAATTTTGCAAGGTTTTTCAGCACGAACGAAGTTCAGAAATGGGAAAATTTACAGAATTCAAGCTGCCCTTGAAGAGTTTGCCAGTCGGAACGCATCAGATGCAGTACCGGTTGGGCAAGCAATTCTTCGCCAACATGGAGAGTCAGGACGTGCGTGATGCCGATATCGACGTTGCACTGACGCTTGATCATCGCAATGATCTGTATGACCTGACGTTTAAGCTNACAGGTACGGTGACAGTNCTGTGTGACCGCTGTCTGGACGAAATGGAACTTCCGATTGACACGGAATACCATATCGTGGTGAAATACGGAGAGACTTATAACGATGACAGTGATGAGTTTCTTGAAATCCCCGACAGTGAGAATTATCTCAATGTCGCGTATATGCTGAACGATACAGTGGCTCTTGCCATTCCTATCAAGCATGTACACCCGCTTGGCAAATGTAACCGCTCCATGAGTGCGTTGCTAAAGAAGCACCGCGGTGGACGTCCGGCTATCGTGGGTGACGGTGATGACGATATGGGCGCCTTTGACGACGAGGCTCTTGACGAGGCTATGAGTGCTCAGGGCGACGCGGATGCACCGACCGATCCACGCTGGGATAAACTTAAAGAACTCGGCAACCTTGAGGGGGGCGAGTAAAAAAAAGACATAAAAGACACAGACCTGTGTATCGCAGGCCAAAACAGAATAACAAAAATAATAAGAGATAAAAACCGATGGCACATCCTAAACGCAAACAATCGAAGACGCGCACTGCGAAGCGCCGTACTCACGACAAGGCTCAGATGCCTACAATCGCCCTTTGCCCGAACTGTGGCGCATGGCACATCTATCACACAATCTGCGGCGAATGCGGTTACTACCGTGGCCGTCTGGTGATCGAGAAGAGCGCTGCTGTCTAAATCACAGAGAGAAATAGCTTGACGGCTGTCATCGTTCACCAGATGGATGGCAAGTGGTTCGGTTAAAGATCCAATGCATCTCTAACTGGATGACGAGACGCGTAAAGCTCAACAAAACAAACCAACGGAAACCGGGCCGGAACTGAAAACGGTCGGGCTTCCGCTGCATTTTTTGTCAATCAGTATTATAACTATCATAGTAAAATACTTCAGTCATGCTCAACGCACGCATATCGGGCATAGCCTCATATTTGCCTGACGACATCCTCGACAATGAGATGTTGTCGAAGATGGTAGATACCAATGACGAGTGGATCACAACCCGTGTAGGTATCAANGAACGTCGCATCCTGAAAAAGGATAACACCGGCTCGTCGTATCTTGGCATCAAGGCTGTAGAAAAACTGCTTGAGTCGACAGGGACTAACCCTGACGAGGTCGAACTGGTGATCTGCGCCACATCGAACCCCGACTACCGTTTTCCCTCGACTGCATCGGTCATCGCCCACGGTTGCGGGCTGAAGAATTGCTACGCCTATGACATCCAGGCTGCCTGCGCCGGTTTCATCGTNGCACTNGAAGATGCTGCGGCCTATGTGAAATCGGGTCTCCGCAAGAAGGTGGTAGTTGTTGCCGCTGAAAAGATGTCGTCGATGGTTAACTACAATGACCGTTCGACCTGCCCGCTTTTCGGTGATGGCGCAGGTGCCGTGCTTGTAGAGCCTACGGAAGAGCCCGTTGGCGTGATTGACGCTGTGTTTCATGTGGATGGAACGGGTCTTGAGCATCTTTACATGCCAGGCGGCGGTTCAGTGCATCCTGCATGTCAGGAGACTCTGGATGCCGGTGAGCACTACCTCTTCCAGGATGGCCGTCACGTGTATAAGCACGCTGTGACGGACATGCTCACTTCGTCGCTCACGATCATGGAGCGCAATGGTCTCTCTGTTGAAGATATCAACTGGCTTGTGCCTCATCAGGCTAACCTGCGCATAATCGAGGCTGTTTCGTCGCGTGCCGGTGTACCTGCCGAGAAGGTGCTCGTGAATATCGAACACACTGGTAACACAAGTGCCGCATCGATTCCTTTGTGTCTNGATGAATACAAGGATCGCCTGAAGAAGGGTGACAAGATCGTGCTTACAGCATTTGGAGCCGGTTTTACCTGGGGTGCCATGTACCTGATATGGGATCTTTGACGTCCGATTAAAGAAGAGTTAACAAAAAATAGCATCCATCGGGTGCTATTTTTTGTTATATAAGCAAAAGTATATTTATCAAAGATTATGGATAATAAATTTATTATAGACCCTGCTGAGGCTGAAGAGGCTGTAAAGGGAAATGCAAAAAAAGTAGAAGAGATTATAAACGCTCCGGTGCAGTCGACTGTTAAAGAAGGGCATAAATCGGGCTTTGTGAATATCGTGGGTAATCCCAACGTGGGAAAATCGACGCTCATGAACGATCTTGTGGGTGAGCGGGTGAGCATCATCACNTCGAAGGCGCAGACAACGCGTCACCGCATCATGGGTATCGTGAATACTCCTGATTATCAAATTGTGTTCTCAGATACTCCCGGTGTGCTCAAGCCCAAGTATAAACTTCAGGAATCAATGCTGGAGTTTTCAGAGGGAGCTCTGACGGATGCCGACGTGTTGGTTTACGTGACGGATGTGGTTGAAGATCCGACTAAGAATGCCGATTTTCTTGCCCGTGTGGCTAAAGAGGAGGTGCCTGTGCTGCTTGTGATCAATAAGATCGATCTCCTCAAGGGGCAGGATGATCTAACGGCAATTGTGGACCGCTGGAAGACGCTTCTGCCGAATGCTGAGGTATTCCCGACGTCGGCTCTCGAGAAGTTCAACACTTCCAATCTGATGAGCCGCATTGTGGAACTGCTGCCTGTGGCTGCACCTTATTTCGGCAAAGATGCGTTGACCGACAAGCCGGCGCGTTTCTTTGTAACAGAAATCATCAGAGAGAAAATACTCCTGAACTATGATAAGGAGGTGCCTTATTCAACCGAGGTGATCGTGGAGAAATTTGACGAGAANCCGGGTGCAATCCATATCATGGCAGTGATNTACGTGGAGCGTGACAGTCAGAAAGGTATCCTTATAGGCAAGGGAGGCAGCATGCTTAAGAAGGTGGGTATGGAATCGAGAAAAGATATCGAGACTTTCTTTGGTAAAAAGGTGTTCCTGGAACTTTTTGTTAAGGTTGAACCGAACTGGCGTAACCGTGAGAATAAGCTGAAGGCTTTTGGGTATGTAGAGTGATGGCGGGAGAGTGGATGTGTCAAATTTGTGTTTTTCCCAGAATACTATACANATCTGATTTGTNTAAATGTTTGAATTTGAGCAGGACNCACGAACCGTGCGTCCCTACTCGCTGGGAGAAAAGNATTAATACATCACCTCTTTTTAAAAATTTACTTAACTTAGCGGTAAAATTAAAATCCAATGGGACAACTTGTAGCAATAGTAGGGCGACCGAACGTGGGTAAGTCCACCCTGTTCAACAGGCTCACACAGTCAAGGACAGCCATCGTGGACGAGACCGCAGGTACAACCCGCGACCGTCAGTATGGTAAGGTAGACTGGAACGGAAAGGAATTCTCAATCGTCGATACCGGCGGTTGGGTGGTAAATTCGGACGATATATTTGAGGGNGAGATCAACAAGCAGGTCGCTCTTGCGATCGAGCAGGCTGATGAGATTCTTTTTGTGGTTGACGCAATGAATGGCGTCACAGACCTTGACGANCATGTGGCAGAGATACTGAGAAAGTCAAAGAAACCNGTGCTTCTTGTTGCCAATAAGGTTGACAGCAACGAATGGATTTACAATGTGCCGGAATTCTACAGTCTGGGACTTGGTGAACCGTGGCCTGTATCGGCAGTGAACGGTTATGGCACAGGCGATCTTCTTGACGAAGTAGTGCATAAGCTTCCAGAAAAGGATGAGGATGAAGCAGCCCTGCTTGACGACATACCAAAGTTTGCCATCGTGGGTCGACCGAACGCAGGAAAATCGTCGATAATTAACGCATTTATAGGGGAGGACCGCAATATTGTGACGGATATCGCCGGAACGACCCGTGACAGTATCTATACACGTTACAACAAGTANGGCTTTGACTTCTATCTCGTGGATACCGCCGGTATCCGTAAGAAGACCAAAGTCAACGAGGATATCGAATATTACTCGGTGATCAGGTCGATCAGAGCTATCGAGGCGTCGGATGTGTGCATACTCATGATNGATGCTACNCGNGGTATAGAGGCTCAGGACAGCAATATTTTCTCACTTATACAGCGAAACAAGAANGGACTTGTGGTGTGTGTGAACAAGTGGGATCTTGTAGAGGACAAGTCGCAGGCGGCCATAAGGCATTTTGAGGAGGCTATCAGAAGCCGTTTTGCTCCGTTCAGTGATTTTCCGATCATATTTGCATCGGCTCTGACAAAGCAGCGTATCTACAAAGTGCTTGAAACGGCAGTGGACGTCTACAAGAACCGCAAGCGCGAGGTGCCTACGCATCAGCTCAACACGGTGCTTCAGGAGGACATCGCCGCATATCCGCCACCAGCAAACAAGGGTAAGTACATCAAGATAAAATATATCACGATGCTGAAGGGGTCACAGATCCCTACCTTCATTTTCTTCTGTAATCTGCCTCAGTGGGTTAAGGAACCTTANCGGCGTTATCTTGAGAATAAGATACGATCACACTGGGATTTCCACGGCACTCCGATCAACTTATTCATGCGCGAGAAATGATCAAAGCTGCTCTTGTGGACATGGACGGCACACTCTATGATTCGATGCCACTGCACGCTAAGGCGTGGCATCGNCTCATGGGGGAGATAGGTATAACCATTCCGGAGGAGGAATTTTATCTCTATGAGGGGATGACCGGAGAGGCAACTATCAANAAGATCACCATGAGAGAGTGGGGCAGGACTCTTAGTAAGGAGGAGTGCGAGAGGCTATATGCGCGTAAGGCGAGATACTTCAAAGAGTATNNTGCTCCTGATGTGATGCGCGGTGCGAAACGAGTGATCAATAAGCTGATGAANCGTGGTGTTACTTGTGTGCTCGTGACCGGATCGGGACAGAATTCACTGCTCAATCGCCTTGAAGATGACTTCCCGGGGGCGTTCCCGCCNGACAGACGAGTGACATCGCGCGATGTGAAGAACGGGAAACCTCATCCCGAACCTTTCTTGTGTGGGGCGGCTCTTGCCGGNGTTAGGCCNGAGGAGTGTATAGCAATNGACAATGCTCCGCTCGGAGTGGAGTCGGCTCATAGNGCCGGCACCGTGGCAATAGGCGTGTGTACGGGACCGATGCCAATGGACGTGCTTAAAGCCGCAGGCGCAGCCAAGGTGTTCGGATCAATGGATGAGCTTGCNGATCATGTTGATGAGCTTCTTGCTGAGGATGCACGGGACGTGCGTCCCTACTTTTTATGACGTGCATGATTGTATTCCTGAAATTTTAAAAAGCTGATATTATGGAAAGCAATGTATTGTTTACGAATTATGTAGCCGAGGCTATCGAGGAGCAGGTTTCGACGGTGAAACCATCGAAGGTGTTTGTGCTCGTCGACGAGAATACTCAAGAAGCAGCTTTGCCTGTGCTTCAGTCGCAGAGTGAGGCTGTGAGAGGGGCTACCGTGATAGTTGTGAAACCCGGTGACGAGAACAAGAATCTTGAGTCACTCAGCTATATATGGCAGCAACTNGGAGACTCAGGTGCCACCCGNCACTCGATGCTGATAAATCTCGGCGGGGGAGTCGTGACGGATATGGGGGCTTTTGCAGCCGCGACGTTTAAGCGCGGTATTCATTTTGTGAATGTGCCAACCTCTCTTCTTGCTGCTGTCGACGCATCGGTAGGCGGCAAAACCGGAATTAATTTCAATGGTCTGAAAAACGAGATCGGTGCATTCAAGGATGCTGATACGGTGATTGTATCATCNATATTTTTCAATACGCTTTCGGCTACAGAAATGCGGTCGGGTTANGGNGAAATGCTTAANCACGCNCTCATCAAGGGGCCTGAGATGCTCNCNGACCTGATGAAGCAGGATGTGCTTGAAGTGGGACGGGAGAGGATGCTCGATCTGTTGAAGGAGAACGTCGGTGTCAAGCAGGAGATTGTAAGTCAAGACCCGACGGAGAAAGGACTGNGNAAGGCTCTGAATCTCGGTCATACCACAGGTCACGCTTTCGAGTCGCTCGCANTGAANCGCAAGTCGCCGATACCTCACGGATATGCCGTGGCTTACGGTCTTGTTGTGGAGCTGATCCTCTCGGTGATGAAACAGGGATTCCCCTCGGAGACCATGCNNAAGNTCGCNAATTATATCTACGAGAATTTCAGGGCGTTTGCNATNACATGTGANGACTATGACGAGATCATAGANTTCATGCNTCACGACAAGAAGAATGTGGANGCNTCGGAAATCAATTTCACTTTGCTGAAAAACGTTGGGGAACTTGCTCTCGACAGCACTGCCACTACGGATGANATNAANGCGGCNCTNGATATATACCGCGATGTGATGCATATATAANTGNTTGAGATNTAGGAGNACGCACGAGCCGTGCGNCCCTACTCTCCGGTGNGCATGNACTGGTCATGTAAATAAAAANNTAGACNATCCTCCGATGTGTCATTTAACACATNTCGGAGGATNGTTGTTTTTGTATCTTTGCGNNATGGGAATGAANNGACAGATACTGAAACTTGCNANGCCGGCAATTGTGAGCAACGTGACTGTGCCGTTGCTCGGACTGAGTGATACCGCTATATCCGGACATCTTGGTTCGGCTGTCTATATCGCTGCGATTTCGGTTGGGTCGATGATGATAGCCCTATCATTCGGAGTGCTGAATTTTTTGCGTATGGGCACGTCGGGTA
>JAAVGC010000043.1:0-5196 GCA_014800445.1 Bacteroidales bacterium
TTGAAGCGTTCGCGGAGCATGATCTGGGAACGCACACCCGGAACCGACGTCGGCATAGTCGGTATGAAATAAACCGGCCGTCGCACACGGCTGCGGAGATCGTCGAGCGCTACAGTGTCGTTCAGCCCGAAAATGGCAGGCATAATAAAAGCTTCGACAGCCGCATCGATTTCGTTAAGAAATTCAGCGATACACCCGACTGTGGCCGGGGTCATGACACGCGCCATGTTGGGCGCACGCATCTCGGTAGAGCTTTTACGCATTGCCTGAAGCTGAGGCGATGTCACAGACAAAGCTGTGGAACGAACGCCCATCTTATCAAGTCCAAGCACAAGGAACTGAGGGTAAAAATCAAGATAACCGCTAATGTTCATCAATCCGACATGCTTAAAGGGGAAGTTGTCGGGCGATGCAAATGTCAAGCAGTCATCGAGAGAAATCCATGATGACTTAACAATGCCGAAAGGAGTAAGATGGCAATGGTTGGTATCGCCTCCCCCCTCGAACCGCAAACCTGACCGACGTAGAAGTTCAACCGCGGGCCCGGCAAGCTTCCGCATTTTTTCTACGCCAATGAGCGAGTAAGGATGTGTGGGCGGAAGTGCCGGTATTGCATCAAATGGCGATTTCACTTCGCAGGCGTCAGTGGCCCCAAGAAGTTCAAGCGATCCGGAGAAGAAATGCAGTGTGCTCTGTCCTGACGAGATTATAGCAACTTTACGTTCTTGTTCGGCTAACCGGATTCCGGCTACAAGTCCTGATAATCCTCCGCCAATTATTACAGTATCAAATCTCATTGTTTTTTCCTCCCATCAGTTTTTAACTACATTACCATCAAGACCTCCCACGCCACGTATCATCCATGACATGAATTGCGCCTCATCAAGAGTATCGCCCCAGGCCACCGGATTCATCCCTTTCCACCGCTCATTGATAAACGACTGAAGATCATCAAGCGATGCAGCGGCGCATTTATTGGCATCGGCAAGAAGTCCCGCCGCACGACAAGCACACAGTCCGCCCTGACAAGTACCCATGCCCATGCGGGTGCGACGGCGCAGGTTTATGAGATTATGGACGTGGAGTTCAGAAACGGCATAATCGACCTCACCAACCGACACCTGCTCACACTCACACACCACAGCGTCATTGTCGCGATTCTTATCCACGATATTACGCCCCAAAGTGCCATGGCGTTCGACGGCAGCCTGCTGCTCGGTGCTCAGTTCGATAATATGGGACTTTGAAGCGGGCTTGGCGGGTTCATCTTTTTCAGAGCCCGGAAGCGGCACTTCAGCAGTACGGCACTGTGCATTAACACCAAGCTTGCGGCACGCAAGGTCAGTAGCCCACTCTCCCATGAGACGGTAGGTCATAAGTTTACCGCCGGTAATGGTGATGAATCCATCGAGNCCNTCGCGTTCNTTGTGGTCAAGACACACAATACCGCGNCTGATCGANCGNCCNGANGGGTCGTTGTCGGCAGCCACAAGTGGGCGCACTCCNGCATAGGCGCGGAGAATGCGCGTTGTAGCAAGCGAGGGGGCAAGTTTAACTCCCTCATTCATGAGTATATCNACCTCNGCNGCNGTNACAGTCATATTGTCGACCTGATCAAACCCNACNCGNTCAGATGTNGTNCCGATNAGGCATATCGTATCGCCCGGTACAAGAATATCGGCNTTAGCNGGNTTACGNCACCGGTTNATCACCATGTTGTTGACACGGTGCCCGAATATCAGCAAAGCACCCTTGGCAGGAAACATATTGACTGTGACTCCTGCCATNGCAGCNATGTTGTGTCCCCANATGCCCGCCGCATTTATCGTGAGNTCGCTATAATANTCNGCAACAGCNCCNGTGCGGTTGTCGCGCGCTTTCACTCCGACGATCTTCGCNCCATCGCGCACAAAGCCNATAACNTCTGTATAAGTCATTATATCAGCGCCATGACGACGCGCATCAACNATGTTGGCCGTAGTGAGTCGAAACGGATCAATCGCTCCGTCGGGAACAGTNACAGCCCCNATNATATCNGGATTGACNGANGGNTCAAGGCGACGTGCCTCNNCCGGATCGATCACCTCGGCNTGAATACCNGCATTNCGGCATGCCTCGACAAATGTAGCCTGATAAGCCAGATCATCNTCGGGCAGAGTCACGAACAGTCCGCCAGTCTCCTCCACNCAATGACGGGCAATNCGCCGTAGAATCATATTCTCGGAAATACATTCAGANGCAGACTCGCGATCGGTCACAGCATAACGTGCGCCGCTATGCAACAACCCGTGGTTTCGGCCGGTTGCACCGGCAGTAAAATCAAATCGTTCAATAAGTAGTGTCTTCAGACCGCGCATGGCACAGTCTCTTGCAGTGCCGGCACCGGAAGCTCCGCCGCCAATCACTATCACATCGTAATGTTTATGTCCTCCCATCATATAGCAGTTCGCCAACTGTTACGTTTTATTTTCTCAGGAACCTTCAGATTGGTGATGTGAAATCAAAAAGCACAGATCAATTTCGTTTCAGCACTCAAAGGCTTTCGTTTGTCTGCAAAATTACATTTCTTTACGAAATATTCAAAACCTTGAATAAAAATTTCAATTCAAAATCACCGACACGAACCATTTAACACTTATTTAACTAATATATTTCGCTATATTTGCACAAAATTCATCCACTACTACCGCAAAAACCATCATGACAAAAGAAGAACGCCATGAACTCATAATGGAGACTCTGATGCGCCATGAGCTAATCCAGGTTTCAGATCTCGCATCACTGCTTGATGTATCGACAGTCACTATCCGTAAGGATCTTACCGAACTTGAAAAAGCCAACAAGCTCTACCGCAGCCACGGCAAGGCAATTCTCATAAATCCCTATATAAGCAACCGTCCTCTTAACGAGAAAGAGAAACTTGCCACCGAGGAGAAAAAACTGATAGGCAAAGCGGCCGCTTCCATGATATCAAAGGATGATTCAATCATCATCGCGTCAGGCACTACCATGCTCGCCCTGGCACGTGCCATCCAACCTATCAACCGACTTACAGTGATATCGGCTTCGCTTCAGGTATCGGACATCCTTGCCGACAATGACTCGATAGACATAATTCAGCTCGGAGGCTCGCTACGCGAAAGCAGCCGCTCGGTCGTTGGAAAATATGCCGAGCAGCCTCTTGATGAATTTTCAT
This sequence comes from Bacteroidales bacterium, assembly GCA_014800445.1. Taxonomy (GTDB): domain Bacteria; phylum Bacteroidota; class Bacteroidia; order Bacteroidales; family Muribaculaceae; genus JAFLTL01. Next base: position 3,197 of record JAAVGC010000043.1, read on the forward strand.
GCAGCAAGCTGTTTTTAGGCGTAGACGGAATAGACCTTGATTTCGGCATAACCACCACCGACATACGCGAGGCTTCGCTTAACCGGGCTATGATGCGGACGGCACAGAAAACAATTGTCCTTGCCGATTCATCGAAATTCCGTCGCCGCGGTTTCAGCAAGATCGCCAATATGGATGAAATAGACCAGATCATCACCGACTCCAATATCACAGAAAAGATCGCACAGCGCATCAAAGAACTGGGTATAGAACTGACAATCGTGCAACTTCCTGATAACGGAATTGCAACGCATCAATAACCTTAGCATCACATCACTACTTACATGAGACTTATCAATTCACTGGCGATAGCGGCCGTCGCCCTCTCAGGGTGCAGTCAACGAGACACGATGCCCTATCAGAATTCAATAGCAATCAGCCCGGAAATGTCACGCAGCGAGCTTGCCGAGGCGGCCGCACATGTGGTGCCCACGCCCAACCAGCTGACAGCTCTCGATGACGGATTTATCGGCTTCTTTCATTTTGGTCCAAATACTTTCACAAGTCGTGAATGGGGTACGGGATTTGAGGATCCTAAGATCTTCAACCCGACGAATCTCGACACCGATCAGTGGGTAAAGGCGATGAAGGATGCCGGAATGAAAAAAGTGATCCTCACCGCCAAGCATCATGACGGTTTCGTGCTCTGGAACAGCCGCTATACCGATCACGGCGTGATGAGCAGCCCGTGGAGAGACGGAAAAGGTGACATAATGCGCGACCTATCGGAATCGTGCAAGAAGTACGGAATGAAACTGGGTATATATCTATCACCCGCCGATCTCTATCAGATCGAAAATCCCGACGGACTTTACGGCAACCTGAGCCCGAAGACTCAGCGCGTGATACCGCGGCAGGTGGAAGGAAGACCGTTTGAGTCGGATGTCACTTTCACTTTTGAGGGTATTGACGACTACAATGAATATTTCCTGAATCAGCTTTACGAGCTGCTGACGGAATACGGGCCGATCGATGAAGTGTGGCTCGACGGCGCGCACCCGAAGCGCAAGGGAGGTCAGACCTACAATTATCCAGCCTGGAGGACTCTCGTGCGTGCACTTGCCCCGAATGCAGTGATATTTGGCCGCGAGGATCTGCGCTGGGTAGGTAACGAGGGCGGACAGACCCGCTATGCCGAGCGCAACGTAGTGGGTTACGAATTCAATCCTGACACAGTTACGGTATTTCCCGATCTGCTGGATCAGGACTTAGGAAGTCTCGACGTGCTCAGCCAGGCCAACTTCCTACATTATCAGCCCACTGAGATTGACACCTCAATACGCGACGGCTGGTTCTACCGCAACGAGGAGGAGCAAAAAACGCGTTCGGCCGAAGATGTTTTCGATATCTATGAGCGAGGTGTGGGAGGCAATGGTGTGGTTCTGCTTAACGTACCGCCAAACCGCGACGGCCTCCTGCCAGAACGCGACGTAAAGGTGCTTGCAGAAACCGGACGCCGCATACGCGAGACCTACGGCACAAATCTGCTTGAGGGTGCAAAAGTGGCTTCAGAGATCGCAGACAAAGACATAAACACATACATAAAGGCAACGAAGCCAGTNGAAATAAAGCTGCCTGAGGCTGTGACTATAAACCGCCTCATGGTGCAGGAGCCTGTGGGAGTGCGCGGTGAGCGCATCGACAGTATCGCCCTCGACGCATGGGTTGACGGTGGNTGGAAAGAAATAGCTACAGCTCCAAATGTGGGATTCAAACGTATATTGCAGTTCTCGGACGTCAATACCGACAAGCTGCGTCTGCGCGTAGAAGGGGCGCGNCTCGAACCTTATATCGCCGAGGTNTCGGGTCACTATTACAAGGCTCACGCCCCTCGACTTGACGTATCACGNAANGAGGATGGCAAGGTGCATATCCGACACACCAATGACGGATTCGGCTGGCATCGCGGCTACTCGTTTATCCCACTTCCCGCCGGCACGGAAATCCACTACACTACNNNT
>JAAVGC010000043.1:5203-6666 GCA_014800445.1 Bacteroidales bacterium
ANGNNACNNCAGAGNCACCGAGATCTACACTGAGCCTATTGAGGTGGAGAACTGCGTGGTAAAAGCAATAGCCATCCTGAATGGTGAAACCGGTCCAATGGCAGAGAGACAACTCGGTTACAACAAAACCAAGTGGGAAATCGAAGCTCAGCCAGGCAACCAGACGATAATGCATGCTGACAAGAATGTGGAAATCAACGGTATTATATACTCACCACACAGAGGAAAGCATGAGAGTGCAATATCTAAGGGAAAAATCGAGGTGAGCGACGACGGTAAGACATGGCGCAATGCCGGAGCATGGGAATTCAGCAACATGACAAACAATCCCAGTCCGCGCGAATACCGTCTTGCAACCCCCGCAAAAGGCCAGTACATAAAGATCACCATCAAAGAACCTGCGGAAAAGCCACTCCAAGAAGTCGCTGATATAGATGTATTCTAAGGATTAGAGGATGAAATACGTTAATATTCTTTCAACGGCTGTTGCGTGTGTATGGCTCGGTGTTTCCTGCATGACCGAAAGAACGAAGCATGAATTTACGGGCTTTACTGATGACTTCAATTCCGTTGAGCACTATGCAGCCACCTGGGCTGTGCTCGCCGACTCTATGCCCGGAAAGGTTGAATACATCACTGATGCTGATGGTAACGGCATGGTGATGATCACCTCAGAGGAGCGCACCGCCCCAGGAGTAAAACATCGCATGCCAGGACTTAATCCGGACTGCTTATACCGCTTCAGCGCAAGAGTCAAGACCGATTCGGTAGCAGAAGGTAGAGGTGCCGTGCTATATATCAATCCAACCGAGGCACTTGAACAACCGTGGAATGCTTCGGAATTTGTGTATGGCTCCAATGATTGGCGGGAGGTATACATGGATTTTGTGAATGACAGTACAGGTGAAGCTGAGATAGTGCTTGCTTTGGGATTTCCTTGGGAAACCTATAACGGCGGTACGGCTAAAGGCATCGCCTATTGGGACGACGTGAAGGTGGAGGAAACACCGGCCGATGCAATGAAGATGCGCAACGGAAAACATATCTCCCTCATGTTTGATGCCGACAAGGTGACAATAACCGATGAACAACTTGACGCATGGATAGGAAAGCTCGATAAAGCATATGAGAGTTATGAGCAGCTTGTGGGCGATGTTCCATACAACGGACGCACAATCAAAATCATAACAACTCCCGGAATCGAGCCCGGCTACTGGGCTCTTGCCGGGAACCCTATTCTGTGGAATAATCATGCAAAAGTGAGCGAACTGCTTGAAAAGAGTGTAAATGATGATGACTGGGGATTTGGTATTGTCCATGAAATCGGACATGTTTTCTCGGCCGGCACCATCGGAAAATCGGGTAACTGGAACTGGAATGACGAGATCTTTGCAAATTTCAGGATGTCGTATGCTCTGGAACAGTGTGATGGAACGATGTCGCAGCGCAACACTCTTTATAAA
>JAAVGC010000044.1 GCA_014800445.1 Bacteroidales bacterium
GGGCGCGGAGTGATCGGGGGTGGGGAGATCAGCGGCGGCGGGGGGCGGCGTAAAGGATGTAGGTGGTTTCGGGGGAGAGGGTGCCCGTGAGGGTACCGTCGGTTACGGTGAAGGTATTGCCGTGGACTGCATCGGTGTAAGTGCCGTCGGGTAGAGCGGTGGCAATCTTGATCTTGTTGTTTTTCTTGGCAAGGTTGATGAGTGCTGTGCCGCGTGTGCCTCGCGAAACCTGAATGGCTGTGCCGTCGGTAGTGGCTGATACGGCTTCGGGCTGTCCGGCCATGCGGTGACGGAATGTGTTGGCTGCTACTACTTCGGGATGGAAGAACTCGTCATTACCACGAGGACCGACGAGGTTGTTGCCCCAATAGTTGTCGCGGGTGGAGCCTGCGGGTCGTGAAAAGAAAAGTGGTGTGCCGCCTGCGCGAGATGCAAGGTAGACCCAGCCGAGGCGTATCTGGTCGTCGGTGAGTCCGGCAGATTCATGCTGATTGCAGTAAGTGTCGTGGCTCTCAACCCATGTGACGAGTGTGGCAGGGGAAGCAGGATGATGATAGGATGTGATATCGGCAGTATTGAAGTTACGTTTGTCGAGCACCTGCCTGAGCGCATGGCCGAGGCTTGATGCCGTCTGACCGATATACTGGGAGTATTCGAGCTCCTTGACGTTGCGCCCCTGAAGAACCTCGCCGTAGATGAAAAGCGAGTCGGGCATGAGGAGTGACAGCCCCTTGACTCCTTCGCGTCCCGTGGCTATGTCCCAGAAGTTGTTTCTCTCAGCCTTGGGGTCGAGGGGATCAGAGGGAAGGCCGATGTGTTTGGCTGTGTCGTAGCGGAATCCGCGTGCGCCGAGGTTGATGAGGTCGTTGACGTACTGGAGGTAGTAATACTGGAAATCGGGATTCTCAGTGTTGACGTCGGGNAGGCCNCCCATCTTNCCGGTGGTGCATTCCTCGCGATCGTNCCAACGGTGAATGTCCTTGAANCCGTTGGCATGGAAAAGGTTTTCGTGANCGCCNACAGCNTTGTCGAGNGCNGGNAGNACGGCATTGTGGTTAACGGCCGTGTGGTTNGGCANGACGTCGACNATNACACGNACGTTNTATTTCAAAGCNCTGTCGGCCATNGCNTTGAAGTCGTCGCGTGAACCGAGNAGGTAGTTGCCGACAGTCCAGTCAGTGGGCTGATAGTAGTAGTACCACTTGCCTTTGACGGGATCGCCTGGTTTGCTGAATANTGCCATGCCGCCGTCCTCACCGACGAAACATGCCTGAGCTGGTGAGGTCTGGACAAAGTCGTAGCCAGCATCGGCAATGGCTTTCATGTTGTCGGCTATGGTGTTGAATGACCAGCTCCATGCATGCAGGATCACCTGATCGGGGGCTGTTTTTTTAGATACTTCGGCAGATGCGATTACGGGCATGGACAACGCTGCAGCAGTAGCTGCGGCTACAAATATTTTCATGGGAGTGGGATGGTTATGTGGTTTGGCGGTACGGCCGCTGTTTTTTTTAGGGATTGAAGAGGTCGGGATTGAAGTATCCNGCGATGTCCTCGGCGTGGGTGAGTGCAATCGCAGCAGGGCTTCTGGGGTCAATGTCGGCCGCAGTGCGGTAGGCAGATGTGGCTTCGGCACGTCGGTCAAGTTTCCAAAGTATTTTACCTAATGTGAACCATGCCTCNGCACTATCGGGGTTGTCGCGNACAAGCAGGCGAGATGCCTCGAGTGCGNCGGGTAGATCANNTTCATTGACAAGACGTGATATNGTCTCGGCTGATGTGGTCATGCTTTCCATAGACTTATAAGTGCAATGACAATAATCGTCAGAGTCCCAATGAGTATGATAAGATGCGAGGGTGCACGGTGCAGAATTGTGCAGGGACGTGGATCAGTGGTGCCAGANGGAAGGAAACGTGATGACAGGCGTGCGGTCACATAATAGACAAAAATGGCACATATACAGCCGAGTATGGCGCCGGCCAGTAGATCACCGGGGTAGTGTACTCCAAGATATACGCGGGAGTAGCATGTGACAACAGCCCAAATAAATANAAAAATGGTGAGAGCGCGGTTGCGGGCTATAAGTGAGATCAATGTTGCGAGGGCGAATGTGTTGGCGGCATGGCAAGAGGGAAAGCCGTAGGAACCGCTACGGTGACCATTGATAACGGTGACCATTGCCGAGAGGGGATTATTGAGGTTGGATGGTCGCAGACGTGCAAAATAAGGGCGAATGCAGGATGCACCAATCTGGTCAGCCAGTGTGATTGTGATAGCTACGGCGACGGTGAAGACCAGTGCCTGTCTCCAGTCGTAACGCCTGAANAGAAAGATGAGAATTGCAGCATACATGGGTACCCAGACGAAACGTTGTGAGAAAATCCACATAAACGAGTCGAGGAACGGTGCCCTCATGTTGTGGAAAAACAGGAATACCTGTGTGTCAATATCAATGAGGTAGTCTATCATATAATGTTAATAGTAAAGCGAGAAATCACTTATTAGTGACAAATATACGAAACGCAATGGAAAGAATTGGGATTTGAGCTAGAATAAAAAAGTTAAAGCGGGTAAAAGTGGGGGCGTTTTTATAAGATTGTAAAAAAAACTATGTAATTTTACATTGTGGAAATAGAGTATTTCGTGAAAATAGTATTCAGCGGTATGCTAATAGGCGTGCTTATCTCGGCTCCGATGGGGCCTATAGGTATGCTGTGCATTCAACGCACTCTCAACAAGGGGCGTTGGCCGGCTTTTTTCACCGGAATAGGTGCGGCATTGTCGGATCTTTTCTATTGTCTGCTTGCGGGGCTTGGTATGGCTCTNATAACTGATTTTATAGATGCCCACCGCAATCTGTTGCAGCTCTCAGGTAGCATCGTGCTGATAGCATTCGGCTATTATCTTTTCAGANGTAATCCTGCCAAGGGATTGAAGAAGCCAGAGGAAAAGCATGAAACTCATTGGCTTGACTTCATCACCGGATTTCTGTTCACGTTTTCCAACCCGCTTATACTATTCTTTATAATCGGTCTTTTCACGCAGTTTGATTTTCTTGCCCCGGAGTATCTATATTATCACTATATAACCGGATATCTTGCAATATTTGCCGGGGCTATACTGTGGTGGTATGCAATAACTTTTTTTGTGAATAAGGTGCGGTCGCATATCAATGTCAGATCGCTCTGGCTTATCAATAAAGTTATAGGCTCATTACTGATGCTCATGGCATGTGCCGGAATCTATGACAGCATAGCNGGCTGGATCGGGTAGTAANCAAGTAAGTAAGTCATGAAAATTAGTTTATACCATCCTTTGTGTTNTCATGGNAATCTTCTGACTTGCTCATCNGTCATTATGGAACCCCATAACTCCGTCTNCGCAAATCAGAATCTCACTCATGCCAACATCAAATTATAATATAAACTAATTTACACGACATACTTAATTTAAAATTAGTTTATACTATCCTTGGGGNNGTNATTGTAATCTTCAGAATTANTCATCGNTCATTATGGAGCCCAATTGCTCCCTCACAGGGATTCCAAACTATCCTTGAAGCTATCTCAAATCTTAAAATGTCATAAGTTTAAATCACTTCAATATAAAAAAACGGGTGAGACGACAGCCTTATAGGGCTCAATGTTTGTTATAGTATGTAGAACTAGATATATACTATACAAACGTTACAACTATGAATGCAAAAACAGGGAAATGGATAAGCAACGTGTTGATGCTCGCTGTGGGTATCACGTTGTGTGTGATGTGGAAGCGACAGGATATTCTGTATAATATCATCTATCTGATCGGCGGCCTATTTGTGTTGACCGGGCTGATAAATCTGCTTGTGTCGTCACGCCGCCGCAGGAAGAATATGGCCGGTACGGGATCTACCTTTGTGGGGACAACTTCGGGTATCGGTGGAATATGTATAGGAGCGGCTTTGTTGCTTGCACCTGCCTTTTTCGTGGGAATAATTGTGTATGCACTTGCTATATTCCTAATTCTTGCGGGAGTCTGGCAGTTCTATATTTTGGGTTACGGTTTTGCTCCGATCAAGTTTCCCGGGTGGTTCTATATCTTCCCCATCGTGCTGATTGTGGAGGGTGTGGTGATCCTGTGTGCCGGAGGAGTGAGAGAATCGGCCGATGTTGTAGTGCTTATGACGGGTATCGGCATAATCCTTTATGCAATCAACTCGTTCTTTGAGCTTGGTAGTGCGGGAATGCAGAAAGGACGCATCCCGACGGCTACTGTGGAGCCGAGCGTAGGTGAACTCACAGATGGAGAGGATTAATGAAGTGATTTCCCCAATTAACCTCAGGGCTGACAGAAATCTTAAAATATCAAAAGTTTAAATCACTTTAAGGACGTTATAAAACAAGAAAAAGGGATTCCGCGTGAATGATGCGGAATCCCTTTTTCTATTATAAGTGAAACGTGGATCAGGCGAGGAAGCCGAGAAGTACACCAGCAGCAACGGCTGAGCCGATCACACCTGCAACGTTGGGGCCCATAGCGTGCATGAGCAGATAGTTGGAGGGGTCGTACTCGAGACCGAGGTTGTTGGAAATACGTGCCGACATTGGAACCGCCGATACACCGGCGTTGCCGATGAGGGGGTTGAGCTTCTTGGATTTCGGCAGGAATAGGTTGAAGAACTTAACGAAGAGCACACCTGAAGCCGAAGCAATTATGAATGCCATGAAGCCGAGGAAGAAGATGAAGACGGTCTTCTCGGTGAGGAACGTAGTTGCCTGTGTGGATGCACCCACTGTCATGCCAAGAAGGATTGTGACAATGTCAGTGAGAGCGTTGGAGGCAGTCTTGGCAAGACGTGTTGTCACGCCACACTCACGAAGCAGGTTGCCGAAGAAGAGCATACCGAGCAGGGGTATACCGGTGGGGACAACGAAGCAAGTGAGGATAAGACCTACGATCGGGAAGATGATCTTCTCGGACTGTGCGACCTGACGGGCGGGCTTCATCTTGATGACGCGCTCTTTCTGTGTGGTGAGCAGCCTCATGATCGGGGGCTGGATCACGGGCACAAGAGCCATGTAGGAGTAAGCCGACACAGCGATTGCACCCATGAGGTTGGGAGCGAGTTTTGATGAAAGGAAGATTGCTGTGGGACCGTCGGCACCGCCGATGATGGCGATAGCACCGGCCTGATCAGGAGCAAATCCGAGTGCAAGCGATACCATGTAGGCACCGAAGATACCGAACTGTGCAGCCGCACCGACAAGCATAAGCTTGGGATTGGCGATCAGTGCCGTGAAATCGGTCATGGCACCGATACCGAGGAAGATGAGCGGAGGATACCAGCCTGCAGCAACACCGTTGTAGAGGATGTTGAGGACAGAACCTTCGTCGTAGATACCGATCTCAAGTCCGGCAGATGTGTTGAAGGGGATGTTGCCAATGAGCATGCCGAACCCGATGGGCACGAGCAGCATCGGCTCAAAGTTCTTCTTGATGGCGAGCCATATAAAGAACAAACCTACCGCCAGCATGACGAGATGCTGCCATGTGCAGTTGTAGAAGCCTGTAAACTCCCAGAACTGCCGCAGGTTGCTCAAAAGGAATTCGCCGAATGAAACGTCAGTCATTTTGAATGATGTTATTAATTTATATCCGGAGAAACCTTATTCAAGAGTTACGATAACGGTGTTCTCGAGAACCGACTCACCGTCCTTAACGTTGATGGATGCAATCTTACCATCGCGTCCGGCACGGATTGCATTCTCCATCTTCATCGCCTCAAGCACAGCAACGGTGTCGGAAGCCTTCACAGTGTCGCCTACTTTGACGCTGACAGAAAGCACTACACCGGGGAGTGGAGCCTTGACTGCGTATCCACCAGTGGGGCCGGCTGCGGGTTTTGCGATGATCTTCTCGCCCTCGGCAGTGCGGGGAGCCTTTGAAGCCTTGGGTGCATTTATGACCTTGACAGGTGCCGGGCTCTTGTGCTCGATTTCGACCTGATAGGGTGTGCCGTTGACTTCTACCGTGACAATGCCATGGTCGATGTCGCCCACACCTACTTTGTAGTCGGTTCCGTTGATTTTGTATTTATATTCTTTCATTTTTTTGTCGTTTAAAAGAAATGGTGTGTGGAAAATCTCCCTTGCCTGATTACTTCTGCGGCAGATGACGCATGTTGTAGATCTTGGAGCTCCAGGGAGAGTAGGCGCGCTTGACCTTGTTGATTGTCAGAACGGCTGATTCGCGGTCGTGTGCGTCGAAGTGATCGTGGAGAGCCATGGCGATGGCAGCAATAGCTTCCTCGCTGGCATCGGAACCGAATGTGGTTTCCTCCTCAACAGCAGCAACAACAGTTTCTTCCTCTTTCTTCTTTGCGGCGCGCTGATTGATTGCGCTGATGAGCATGAAGCATACGCAGAGAAGTGCGAGTGCTGAGAACACGACACACATTGCCATGATTGTCATGGCGAAACCGTTGGCATCGCGCTCGGCGAATGTCTCGATCTTTGGGTTGGTGTCGCGGATAATGTTGCTTGAGCTCGGTGTGATGTAATCACCGTCGGCACCTGAGTCGGCGCGTACGGTCCACCCCTCGGCAGCGTCGGCAACGCGTGCGTAGGATGCACCTGCGGGTAGTGATGCAGGTATTGTCACCGAGTCGATCAGTGTGATCTTATCGGAGTCATATAGGCCGATCCAGTTGTCCTTTCCCGGCTCGAGCAGGAAGGATGTGTGGAATGTGCCTCTTGAGGGCATATTGTCGGCGAAGAACACCACATGCTGTCTCTTGGGTATTTTTGTGTTGACATCACCCAGAGGTATAGCGTATTTGGTGGGGTTCGCGGGGTCGTTTGTGATGTAGACGCTCGAGATTTCAAGCGGAGCAAACTTGGCATTGTAAAGCTCGATCCATCCCGAACGCTGCCCGAAATCGTCGACCAAGTTGCTGTCGTTCTGCACCATTACCTCGTTGATGAACAGCGATCCGGTGCGTCCCTGCGCATTGCAGAGCGNAGCACCGGCTGCCACAGCAGCGAGNGCGAGAACCAATAGCTTTCTTTTCATGATTCTTGGCTTGTTGCGTGTGAAATGAGATGAACTGATTACAGGGGTATGTTACCGTGTTTCTTAGCAGGATTTGTGACCTTCTTTGTGGCAAGCTGCTGAAGGGCGCGAATGATGCGGAAACGTGTGTTGCGTGGCTCGATAACGTCGTCGATGTAACCGTACTTAGCTGCGTTGTAGGGGTTGCAGAAGAGTTTGTTGTACTCTTTCTCCTTCTCGGCAAGAACAGCTTTGGGATCTTCGGCGTCCTTTGCTTCTTTTGCGTAGAGAACCTCAACGGCACCGGCACCACCCATAACGGCGATTTCGGCAGTAGGCCATGCGTAGTTCATGTCGCCGCGGAGCTGCTTGCAGCTCATCACGATGTGGCTGCCGCCGTAGCTCTTACGAAGTGTGACGGTGATCTTGGGTACGGTTGCTTCTCCGTAAGCATAGAGGAGCTTTGCACCATGGAGGATTACACCGTTGTACTCCTGACCTGTACCGGGGAGGAATCCGGGAACGTCGACGAGCGAAACGATGGGGATATTGAATGCGTCGCAGAAGCGCACAAAGCGTGCGGCTTTGCGCGAAGCGTTGGAATCGAGAACGCCTGCAAGGTATTTGGGCTGGTTTGCTACGATGCCGACAGCCTGACCGTTGAAGCGGGCGAAGCCGATGATAATATTCTTGGCGTAGTCGCGCTGTATTTCAAGGAACTCACCGTTGTCGATGATGGCACCTATAACCTCATACATGTCGTAGGGGCGGTTGGCGGCATCGGGGATGATCTCGTTGAGAGAATCCTCAAGACGATCGATGGGATCAGTGCATACAGCCAACGGCGGCTCCTCGAGGTTGTTCTGAGGAATGTAGCTGAAGAGCTTGCGGATTATGCGGAGTGCGTCCTCACCATCTTCGGCAGCAAAATGTGCCACGCCGCTCTTTGATGAGTGAACTTCGGCACCGCCGAGAGCGTCCTGAGTAACGTCTTCGCCGGTTACGGTCTTTACAACTTTCGGGCCGGTGAGGAACATGTAAGAGATTCCCTTGGTCATGATAGTAAAGTCGGTGAGCGCGGGGGAGTAAACCGCACCGCCGGCGCAGGGACCGAGAATACCTGAGATCTGGGGAATCACACCTGAGGCGAGAATGTTGCGCTGGAAAATCTCAGCGTAGCCAGCGAGGGCGTTGATACCCTCCTGAATGCGGGCACCTCCCGAGTCATTAAGACCGATAACGGGTGCTCCCATCTTCATGGCCATGTCCATGATCTTGCAGATCTTGAGTGCCATTGTCTCGGAGAGCGATCCACCGAAGACTGTGAAGTCCTGAGCGAAGACGTAGACGAGGCGGCCGTCGATCGTTCCGTAGCCGGTCACAACACCGTCGCCGAGGAAGGACTTTTTGTCCATGCCGAAGTTGGTGGAACGATGGCGCACAAACATGTCGATTTCCTCAAACGAACCTTCGTCGAGGAGCTGTGCGATGCGCTCGCGTGCGGTGTATTTTCCGCGCTCGTGCTGCTTGTCGATGGCTTTCTGGCCACCTCCGAGCCGGGCTTGGTTGCGGAGCTCGATAAGCTCCTGTACCTTTTCAAGCTGACTGCTCATAGATATCTTATAATGTTTTGTAGATACTTGTTAGGGTAAAATGGATTATTTCTGCTTGGGATCTTCGCAGAGTTCAACCAGAGTTCCGACGGTGGATTTCGGGTGGAGGAAAGCAATGTTGAGTCCCTCGGCACCTTTGCGGGGAGCCTTGTCAATGAGGCGTCCGCCTTTGCTCTCAACCTCGGCGAGGGCGTTTGCAACGCCGTCCTCTACAGCAAATGCGATGTGCTGTATTCCGCCGCGACCGCCGTTGTTGGCTATGAACTTAGCGATGGCACTGTCCTCGGCAGTGGGCTCAAGGAGTTCGATCTTAGTCTGTCCGACCTTGAAGAATGCTGTGCGTACTTTCTGGTCAGCTACTTCTTCAATTGCGAAACACTTGAATCCAAGGATGTTCTCGTAGAAAGGGATTGCTTCTTCCAAGCTCGGAACGGCTATACCGACGTGCTCGATGTGAGAAATGTTCATGGTTTAATGATATGGATTGTTTTTAATATTGTTAGTTTCTGATGTAAGGAAATCTCGGGATATCATGGATGTGTAAAACACACGCTTGTGGAAAGTCCCTACTATTTCCACTTGCAAAAATAAAAAAATAATTATTAACGCAAGTGATAATTAAGGTTAAGTTGTAAACTATAATTTGAGGAATTTGATTGTAGTAATAGCTGCGCGGGACAGCCGTCAGNCGTCCNGNGTTTGAGCAAAAACTTAATTAAACCTTAAAAATTAAATCTGAACTATGGATCGAACAATTNANTTCGCTGATGTGAAGAAGGCGGTGGATGAAGCCTATGAAAGTTTTAAGAGTGAATCNGAAGGGGANGTCTCTCCTTATGTGGCGAAACCGGCTCATAANGAGTTTGGTATTTCGGTGGCTCTGGCTGACGGACGCACTTATGACAAGGCTGACGCAGACTCGAAGTTTGTGCTTGGAAGTATTGTCAAGGTGCCTGTGTCGACAGTGCTTCTCAGCCAAAACAGCAAGGATGAGCTCATGAAGAAAGCCGGTGAGTGCGGATGCTGCTGCAAGGAGGGAAGTAAAGCGAATAAGCCTAAAGATCTGCCANTATGCGCACGTGGTGTGAGAGCTGTCAGTGCAATTGAACCGACAGGTGATCCTGAATCAAAATGGAACTTGATTGAAAACCGGATGATCGATCTTATCGGTAATGAGGCACCTGAGTTTGATGAGAGTGTATATCGCAATCTTAAGGCAGCCGCAAGCGAACGCAAGGAGGCTGATGCTCTCGCAGAAGCCGGTTTCGCACTTTATGATGACACGGCTATGTCGGTCGACCTGTATGCAAAGGCTGTGTCNATGAAGGTGTCGACGAAGATGCTTGCTCGCCTTGGCGCAACTATTGCTGCCGATGGCGTAAACCCGTGGACGAAGAAGATTGTGTTTGATGGAGCNATAGCTCCGACTGTAGTTTCGATGATGGCTNCCCACGGCCCTCACAAGATGAAAGGCTGGCTGATTGCTACAGGTGTGCCGGCTAAATCAGGATTTGGTGGTGGCATACTCGCCATTGTGCCTGGTGTGATGGCCGTTGCGGTTTATTCGCCCGAACTTAACGGAAAGGGTGTTTCTATAAAGGCAACGCAAGCAATCAAGTATATAATGAATAAGTTGCAAATAAACGTATTTGGCAGTGCAAAGGTGAAAATTGACAAGTAACCCCTGACCAGAGAACAAACTCTCCGGAGCTTTTGTGGCATTCCAGTCACGGAGCTTCGGATTTTTTTGTGCGTATTTTGGGGAAGAGGAATGAAAAATAGGTGTATATTTGCGAGAGTAACGGAACTCAAAACCAAGATGCCAATGAATATTACAGAGAGATATGTTGCGGCCGAAGGCCGNTATGCTTGTGAAAGCCATGATGACTTTTACAGACGATGTGGTCGCAGTGGTGTTCTGCTTCCGCGCATCAGTCTCGGAATGTGGCATAATTTCGGTGGGACGGATCCGTTTGAGCGTAGCCGTGCGATCATCCGATATGCCTTTGATCACGGAATAACGCATTTTGATCTTGCAAATAATTACGGTCCTCCTTACGGATCGGCGGAAGAAACATTCGGGCGACTTATGGCCGAGGATTTTCGACCATACCGTGACGAGATGTTCATATCGAGTAAGGCCGGATACGATATGTGGCCCGGTCCATACGGGAACTGGGGATCAAGAAAGTATCTTATTGCAAGCCTTGATCAGAGCCTGCGACGGATGAATCTGGATTATGTGGATCTGTTCTACAGTCACCGCTACGATCCAAATACTCCTCTTGAGGAGACGCTACAGGCTCTTGTGGATATAGTGAGGGCGGGTAAGGCTCTGTATGTGGGTATATCACGGTGGCCTCTTGAGGCACTGAAGTTTGCGGACAAGTATCTGCGTGAACGTGACGTGCCTCTGCTGATATATCAGGGGAGGCTTAATCTTATAGATCGTGAACCTCAGGAAAATGGAGTGCTTGACTACTGTCGGGAAAACGGGATCGGGTTTATTGCCTTCTCACCACTCGCACAGGGTGTGCTTACAAATAAATATCTTCATGAGATTCCCGAGGGATCGCGCATGTCGCGCAACGGATCGCTGAAACCACAGATGTTTAACCAGCCTCTTCACGACTATATCGCAGAACTTAATTCAGCGGCAGAACAGAAGGGATTGTCGATTGCTGAACTGGCACTCTCGTGGGTTCAGACGCAGAAGGGGGTTACGTCGGTGATNGTCGGTGCAAGCTCGGTAGAGCAACTTGCGCGTAATCTGCAAAGCAGTGGCGNCATNGATACTTCATGTATACCCTTTCCGGATAAAAACGTGAAATTAGGATGAAACANCGTGTCTCTTTCTGGGTCGTTCTGATGATTATGGCAATAATGCTTCCGGTGGCNGGGTATCCGACCTTGTTGTCGATGTGGCCTGCGTCGGACGACGGAATGGAGATGAAGATACTGCTGTGGCTTTATCCGGTTTACGTCATAGCATCGGGAGTGTTTGCCTATATCTGTTGGCCGANCCGACGGANTGAGGCNTGGATACTTCTTGCTCNGATGGTGCTATCCCATGCGGCTATGTGGGGAATCGCCNTCACGGGAAANCGCTGACATCAATGCAGCCAATCATGTTGAACTGACAAACCGCCNAATCACAAATATTTAAATACCATAGAAAAGAATGGATACATCCTGGATGCCTTTTGCGTTTATCTGTCTGACATCGTTTTTTACACTTTGTAATCCTCTGGGAACGATGCCTGTATTCCTTACCATGACCAAGGGATTATCGGATGACGAACGATCGTCGATAGTGAAGCGCGCCACCATCATATCGTATCTGACCATGATGGGATTTACGGTTCTCGGGCAGTTTCTGTTTAAGTTCTTCGGTATATCGACCAACGGTTTCCGCATAGCTGCCGGATTNATAATNCTGAAAATNGGNTTNGATATGCTTCAGGCNCGNTANTCNAATACGAANCTNAANGATGANGAGATAAAGACATANGCNAACGANATATCAATCACTCCGCTGGCNATTCCGCTTCTTTGTGGTCCCGGAGGTATCGCTAACGGCATAATTCTGATGGATGACGCCAATACATGGTTGCTTAAAGGTATTCTATTTGGATCTATCGCATTTATATATTTTATCACTTACCTGATTTTACGTGCATCAACGCGATTGGTTGTTGTGCTCGGTGAGACGGGTAATAATGTGATGATGCGATTGATGGGACTNTTGCTGATGGTNATCGGCGTGGAGTGCTTTGTTGCCGGTGTCAAGCCGATAATGATCGAGATAATAAAGGCAGGCAATCTCATGTAGTAGCCTAATGGAAGGGGAAGTGGAAAATAGTCGTCGGATTGAAATTGTCGAAAGGAAAANTCAACAACAATAAAGATGGTAAAACATATTGTAACATTCAAGTTCAAAGGAACTGANGAGGAGCGCATGGCAGCCGCCAAGGCTTTNAAGGACGCTTTGATGGCATTGCCAGAGCAGATTGATGTGCTTAAATCGATGGAAGTNGGTATCAATGAAAATCCTGCTGANACNTGGGATGTGGTTCTGACAGCCGTAGTGCCTACAATGGCTGATGTAGATGTGTATGCCAAGCATCCTGCTCATGTGGCTGCCGCATCACTTATCGGTGGCGTGAAGGAGTCACGTGCTTGTGTGGATTACGAGTTCTGAGTAGTACTCGGAACATTAGGATATATAACAAAGACGGGAGCGCATGGTGAGTGTGTTCCCGTCTTTCATATAAGGTATGATTTGAGTTTATTCGTCGCTCTTAGTGGGGATGTGCTCGCGAAGCTTTGCCTCGAGAAGTCCCTGTGCCTGCACGCCTACAGTGCGCCAAACCGGTTCACCGTCCTTAAATAGGATAAGTGTGGGCACTGACTGCACGCGGTAGCGTGCGGCGAGTTCCTCGTTACGGTCAATGTCAATCTTTATGATGGTCGCCGAGTCGCCCATGGTTTCCTTGACTTTTTCAAGTATAGGAGCCTGCATTTTACAGGGACCACACCATGTGGCATAAAAATCAACGAGAGTGGGTTTTGAACTCTTGATAATTTCGTTAAAGTCGTTCATAACGTGAAGTGTGTTTTTTAGTTGATTAAAGTTTCGTTTCTGTATAAATAACGCATCGGAAGGGGGGAATGTTGATAATCATGCGGCAAAAAGTCAAATTCTGGACTATTTGAAGGGATCAAATTGCTTTAATTTTCTATCTTTGCGGCTTAAATGGGGGTGACTATAGATGTGTCGGCTCCGATGAAACGAAAATTCAAACAGGAACAGATAAAAATATATCAAGCTGCAAAATGAAGGTAATGAAGTTTG
>JAAVGC010000045.1 GCA_014800445.1 Bacteroidales bacterium
GGTTGACCAGCTTTCTGAGCTAATACAAAATGGTTTCCGCAAGAGCAAGAACTCATCGATCGTGCTTGTGGCTGAAAGCCCGGTGACGGGTGGTGCGATGGCTCTGGCTGAGCGCGTGAAGAATGAGTATCCGGCATACGATGTGCGTGTGTCGATCCTCGGTCACCTGCAGCGCGGTGGTTCGCCGACGGCTCACGACCGAATTCTTGCCTCACGCATGGGTGCGGCTGCGATCGATGCTCTGCTCGATGATCAGCGCAACGTGATGATAGGTATAAAGAATGATGATATCGTTTATGTGCCGTTCACGAAGGCTATCAAGAATGACAAGCCTATCAACCGCGAATTGCTGAGCACTCTGCGAAGATTGTCGATATAATAAGGAGGGACGCACGAGCGGGGTTGTTTCGCAGCTCCGCAGCTCATAAGAGAAGTGCAACTTACACCGGGTTCCCTCCGGTCACCCGGTGCTGGCAGTTGTGACGCCCGTTTCACGGGCTGGGGAGGACGCACGAACCGTGCGTCCCTACAATGAGAGGGGGTAAATTAGAGGGTTAGAGACCGTAAAGAAGGTATCCGGCTGCCCCGGCGAGAACTATGATCAGAATGGGGTGAAGTTTGATAAAATAAACGGCTACGAAGGCACCTGCACACAAGCAGGTGCTTTTTATTATGTCGGGGGGTGTCGTGCCGAAGTTTTCACCGTTCATAAGCAGCATTGCCGCTGACGCGATGAGGCCGATCACGACCGGACGCAGTCCGGCAAAGATGCCTTTGATTGCGGGGCTCTCTTTGTGGCGTGTGATGAAGTGGCTTGCATAGGCGACGAGGAGGAATGAGGGTAGCACTACGACCAGGGTGCAGATGAGTGATCCGAATATGCCCCACCACCAGCCTGTGAAGCCGGCTTCGGCGGGTACGACGTAGCCTATGTAGGTGGCTGAGTTGATGCCGATGGGTCCGGGGGTCATCTGGGAGATGGCTACAATGTCGGTGAACATCTGTTCGGTGATCCATCCGGGTCCGACGATCTCTCGCTCAATGAGCGAAAGCATGGCGTAGCCGCCTCCAAATCCAAAGAGTCCGATCTTGAGGTAGCTCCATATCAGGTTAAGGTAGACGTTCATGCTTTACCGGCCTCCTCCTTGCGGCTTCTGTTGTTTTTTGTGATGCCGTGGCGGCAGTACCAGAAGTAGCCTGCGAGGCCGCCAAGCAGTATGTAGAGGATGGGGTTGGATATCCAGGGAAGTTTCGACCAGATGAGTAATGCCACGACCACTGGAATCCAAACGGTTTTCCATGTGATGCCGGCCGATTTTGCCGATGTGAGTACGGGGGCTATGATCAGCGCGGTGACTGCGGGACGTATGCCCTTGAAGATTGCCGATATCACCTCGTTGTTTTTTATTATATCGGGGGTGAGGAAGATGGCTATGGCAAGGATGATGAGGAAGGGGAGTATGATCGTGCCGGTGGCTGCACAGATGCTTCCGCGCATACCGCGAAGTTTGTCGCCCACGGCCACAGAGATGTTGACGGCGAGGATGCCGGGTAATGACTGTGCTATGGCCAATTGGTTGAGAAATTCCTCACGGTCGATCCAGTGATGACGGTCGACTACTTCTTTCTCTATAAGTGATATCATTGCCCATCCGCCGCCGAATGTGAATCCGCCGATCTTGAAGAATGAGCTGAATAGCTGCCAGTAGATGTTATTTCCCATAAGTCGAAGCTAATGCGCGTGCTGCGTTCTGTCCGTCGATAGCTGCTGAGACGATGCCTCCGGCCCATCCGGCTCCCTCGCCTGCGGGATAGAGTCCGGCGATGGTTGTGTGGTGCATTTTCTCTCGGTCGCGCGGGATGCGCAGTGGGGCTGAAGTGCGTGTCTCGGCACCGAGCACAATGGCGTCGGGGGTGAGAAATCCGCGTGACTTACGGCCAAATTCCTCGAAGCCTTTGCGCAGACGCGAGGCGATGGGGGCGAAAAGCAGACGGTCGACTCGCGAGGGGTAGACTCCGGGCGCATAGCTGCTCGGGGGTAGGTCGCGGGATGGACGGCCGGCAACAAAGTCGGTCATGCGCTGTGCCGGGGCTTTCTGGGTCATGCCGGCATCNTCGNAGAANCGNTTTTCAAGNTCNTCCTGNTAGGTGAGCATNTTNAGNGTGTCNTCGCCGGGTACATCGTCGGGGAGTACCTCGACGACCATGCCTGAATTGGCCCAGCGGGAGGATCGTGCCGAACCGGACATGCCGTTNACGGCNGACTCGCCGGGGGCTGATGCCGACGGAATGACTACTCCGCCGGGGCACATGCAGAAGGAGTAGACNGCGCGACCGTCGACACGTGTGAGCATGGAATACTCGGCGGCNGGGAGNTATTTGCCGCGNCCGGCNGGGGAGTGNTACATGATGGTGTCGATGAGGNGCTGCGGATGCTCAAGGCGCACTCCCACGGCAAGTCCTTTGGGCTCCATGTCGACGCCCTGGGAGTGGAGGNTGCGGTAGACGTCGCGTGCNGAGTGTCCGGTGGCGAGTATGACGGGGCCTTGCCAGTGACGGCCNTTGCGGTCGGTGACGCCGNTCACGCGGCGGTTGCCGTCGGGATCGACGGTGATGTCGAGGNGNTCCATAGCGGTGCCGAAATGCACNTCNCCACCGTGGGCTATGATGGACTCGCGTATTGACCGGATAACGCCGGGCAGACGATCGGAACCTATGTGGGGATGCGCTTCGGCAAGAATGTCTTTTGACGCTCCGTTGGCTACGAGTATCTTGAGTATCTGTTCGACGGAGCCGCGTTTCTTGCTGCGGGTGTAGAGTTTGCCATCGGAAAACGCTCCAGCTCCACCTTCGCCGAAGCAGTAGTTGGAGTCGGGGTCAACNCGTCCTTCACGTGCTATCGCTGCCATGTCGGCGCGGCGGCTGTCGACGTCCTTTCCNCGCTCAAGCAGGATGGGACGCACTCCGTGGGCAATAAGCTCAAGTGCGGCGAAAAGTCCGGCAGGTCCTGCTCCNACCACAATAGCCTGCGGCGCGTCGGGCGCGAGGTTGGGGAGNGGGGGAATGGTGGCNTCGTCGACTGGCGTGNCCTCGTCGAGATGGACTCTGACGGCGAGGTTGACCATGACCTGACGCTGGCGCGCGTCGATGGAACGGCGCAGGATATCCACCTGCTTGATGCGGTTGATGTCGACGCCCAGCTGTGTGGAGATNACGGCANTGAGNCGCAGTGGTTCGTAGGCGGNNTCGGGCGTAAGTCGCAGTGATGTGAGCTCTCGGAGCATCCTGGGAGATGTGTGTGGTGATTTACCCGACGGTGGGGTTGTTGTATTTCTTAGAGAGGCGTTTCATCATCACAAGTATTGTGACAAGTGCAAGCGCAAACGCCANGAAGTCGCTNCAACCTACGCTCGCCCACACGCCTGTGACTCCATAGTAGCGCGGAAGCACGGCNAGGAGGGGCAGCAGGAATATGAGCTGACGCGTGAGGGAGAGGAATATGGAGAGTGCGGGTTTGCCTATCGACTGGAAGAAGTTGGTGATGATGATCTGCACGCCCACGAGCGGGAAGCAGATGAAGAATAGGCGGAAGCCATCGCGCGCGATGGAGATGAGTGTCTCNTCGGTTGTGAACATGCCCGACAGCTTGTCGGGGAGTAGTTCGGTGAGTGCCCATCCGACCAGCGTGATCGAGAATCCGGCGATAATGCCGAGCTTAAGGGTGGTTTTCACGCGATTCCATTTCATGGCGCCGAAGTTGTATCCGAGTATAGGCTGCATGCCCTGGGTGATACCGAAAACAAGCATGACAAAGAACATGCCCACGCGGTTGAGGATGCCGTAGGCTCCCACGGCCATGTTGCCGTCGATGGAGTCGCCGCTGGCACTGAGCAGGGCTTTGTTAAGGAAGACGACCACGAAGCATGATGTCACGTTCATCAGGAATGGTGAAAGACCGATGCCGTACATCCTCTTGATGATGCTCCATGAAAACCACTTGTTGTCGCGGCAGAAATGTACGAAGCTTTTTTTAGACATGAAGTGGATCAGCACCCAGATGAAGCCGCAGAATTGGCCTCCGACGGTGGCGAGTGCGGCTCCGCGCATGCCCATGTCGAGCTTGAAGATGAAGATGGGGGCGAGAATCACGTTGACAACAACCGAAATAAGTGCCGAAATCATCGCTTTGGCGGGGTAGCCGGTGGAGCGCATGAGGTTGTTCATGCCTATGAAGATATAGGAGAGGGGTGTGGCGTAGAGCACCACCTCCATGAACTCACGGGCGAGTGGCAGTGTCTCGGGTGTGGCACCGAAGAGGTCGAGAATCTCGTCGAGAAAAAACATGGTGATTCCGCCGAAGACTATGGAGTGGACGATGCACATGGTCATGACGTTGTTGACCACATCGGTGGCGCGCTTCACATTCTGCTGTCCGAGAAATATCGACGAGATGGTGGCTCCTCCTACCGAGACGAGTGTTGCGAAGGCAATGACAAGGTTCATCAGCGGGAGATTGACGGCAAGTGCCGTCAGGGCGAGCGGTCCAACGCCGCGTCCGATGAAGATGCTGTCGATAATGTTGTAGACCGATGTCGCCACCATCGCTATGATGGCGGGCACCGAATACTGTACGAGGAGTTTGCCTATCGGGAGTGTCCCGAGTGTGTCGGGGTTACTGTTTCTTGTCAACGCCATGGTTGTGTGATATATCTTTTACCGTACGACGTCCATGCCTTCAGCCAGACGCTGGCGCACGACCTCGTAGATCATGACTCCTGCCGCTACCGACACGTTGAGCGACTGTATAGTGCCGAACTGTGGGATGGCTACCGGCATGTCGCACTGTCGGAGTATGTCGGGCGATATGCCCGTATCCTCTGATCCCATCACTATGGCCACAGGTCCGCGGTAGTCGCCGCGGGTGTAGTTGACGTCGGATTTCTCTGTTGCGGCAACAATGGTGTAGCCACACTCTTTCAGGAATTTCACTGCCCCCGACAGATTGCGCTCGCGGCACACGGGAAGAGTCATGAGTGCTCCTGCTGATGTCTTGACGGCATCGGCTCCCACGCTCACGCTCCCACGCTCAGGAATAACGATTGCGTTGACTCCGGCGCACTCGCATGTGCGGGCTATTGCTCCGAAGTTGCGCACATCGGTGATGCCGTCGAGCACCACTATGAACGGGGTGATGCCCTCCTCATAGAGCTCGGGCACGATGTGGTTGAGGCTGTGGTAGGAGACTGCCGAAAGGAACGCCACCACTCCCTGGTGGTTCTTGCGGGTTATGCGGTTGATGCGCTCCTCGGGCACGCGCTGTGTCACGATCTTGTGGTTGCGCAACACGGCGATAAGCTCCGATGCGAGTGGCCCGGCGAGGTCTTTGCGCAACAGCACTTTGTCGATTTCGCGTCCGGCTTCCACAGCCTCCATCACGGCTCTTATGCCGAAAATATAGTTTGACTGATCCATTCCTTTTTATTTCTGAAGTAATGCACGTGCGTTGGCGAGCGCCGCCTCATTGACTGTGGCTCCGCTCAGCATCACTGCGATTTCGCGTTCGCGCTCGTCGGGGGCGAGGCGTTTCATGCGGGTGTGGGTTGACTGCTCGTCGTCCTCCTTGTAGACTTTGAAGTGCGACTGTCCCTTGGCGGCGACCTGTGGCAGATGCGTTATGGCCACGACCTGCATGCTGTGGGCTATCTCAAGCATCATTAGTCCCATGCG
>JAAVGC010000046.1 GCA_014800445.1 Bacteroidales bacterium
CTGAATGAATCCATTGTATTGCAGCAGGTTCATTACTGGCTCAAAGGGAAGGAGCAGCGGCAGCAGGATTTTTTTCATTGCAAGATGTGGTATTGAATAGTGATGTGGTTTATTTTTCGGGTACTATAAGTAAATACAGATCAGGCACGCTATCGCGCAGATGAGTTTCAAATGAAGAAATGTAACTCTCGGCAGCTTCGGTCGCTCCTGCCTGACGCAATTTGTACTCCTTATCTCGGACAGAGAGAAGAAATGACTGCAATCGAAGTTGTGAGATTTTCTTTTGTGATGCAAGATCAATTAAGGTGTTGGCATCGGTAACCCCACGGTTGCGGGCGGCAGTTTGGCGAGCTGATTCTCCGGAACATGAGTGAAGCAGTGATACTGCTGCAATAACGGCGAGAATTGCAAAGTTTCTGCGCATGGTATTAATGGGGTATTATTTCTTGCGGTAGCGGTCAAAGAAATTCAGTATGATCTCACCGGTGTCGATATCCTTGCTATGCCACGAGTGAGGGGCTCCGTCAATCTCGTAAAGTTCAACATCGCATCCGTAGGGGGAGTCNTAGTAGANNTGGCGTTTTGCCGAGTGGGTTGCATCGGNNTTCACAGGNNCNTCCTCNANTCTNTAGGANTGGCAGCGGTTGTTGGCTGCAACAGCTCCAACAGCCACNGGAACNGAAACGTAGGGTCCCCAGCCTCCTGTGTTNCCGGGATCACCTTCCCACATCGACACTTTATCGTCGGTGCCGTGTATCTCCATAAAGGGAACCGGCAGTGTAAGATGTTTATCAAGAAACACATTGCAAAAGGTGAGTCCGGCAACCGAGGCGTAAGCCTTGAACATATCTGGTTCGGTGTATAGAATCTGATAGATTATATCACCTCCGTTTGAACTGCCTGTGCAAAAGACTTCCTCGGGGTCAAGATTATGTTTCTTGCAGACTTCGGCAACAAGTGCTCTTATGAATGGCTGGTCATCGGCCATGTTGTACTGCGACGGATACCCTACGTTCCATCCTTCTTTGCCCTTGGAATCGGGTAGTCCATCGGGATAACAGATGGCATACCCATGCCTGTCGGCAGCGGCATTAAGATCAGCAACCCATCGTCCCTGAGAATTGTAGCCGTGGATGTATAGACAAAGCGGTGCTCCCTTTTCAAGCCCTTCAGGAATATACATGCGATAGGTTCTCGGAGTACCTTGAAAATTAAGGGTGTCTTTATCAGGTAATTCCGCCATGGCACTAAGCATTGTAAAGCAGAGTGCAAGCACAGGAAGAAGCAGACGTTTTGTCATGTGGGTGTTTATCGGCGTTTAAGGGTGAGTGATGACCAACCGGTATCGGCTGTGCTACGGCTGTTCTCATACAGCCCGAGCGGGGCGGCAGCTTCAAGCAACATGTCGATGTCCTGCTCATAGAATCCGCTTAATGCCATAACACCGTCGGGNTTAAGATGCTCGGCATAGACCGGAAGGTCGGCAAGAATAACGTTGCGGTTAATATTTGCCAGAAAAATGTCGGCAGGTACAACATCAGCGAGAGCCGATGCGTCGCCGAGAATTACATTTATTTCACTGTGGCCGTTGAGCGCGACATTTTCCACAGCGTTGTCCTTGGCAGGAGGATCTATCTCAATAGCTGTGACCGGAGATGCTCCTCGCATGGCCGCAATTATCGCCAGGATTCCTGTGCCTGTGCCCATGTCGATGACACTCTTGCCTGTAATGTCGTTGTCGAGCAGAAAGCGCGCCATGAGTGANGTNGTGGCATGATGTCCTGTACCGAATGCCATCTTAGGGTCGATAGTGATGTCGAGCGGGCAGATGGGGTAGTCTTTGTGGAAGGAACTATGAATGACACAACGTCCGGCCACTACAATGGGCTGGAAGTAGTGTTTCTCCCATTCTTCATTCCAATCCTGTCCTTCGATTTTCTCAATAGAGTCAACTGAGGCNGTGACAGCTCCCGCAGTAAGATCGGCCAAAGACCGGGCGGCCTGACGTGCCGCCTCGTCNTCGGTCAGCTTCTCGGGTATGTAGGCGAGCATAATACTCTCGTCGTCGGGGTCGGTAGAAAAAGACTCGAACCCGACGGGTGCAAGTAATGATGCAAGCACATCGGCACCATCAGAGATGGTGAAAGAAACACTGTCATCCACATCACTCTGTGGCGATGCGGATGACAGGCGAAAACGGTAAAGTGTGTAGTTGTTCATCAAACTTTGTTCAGAACAGGTATCCGACAGTTACTGTCCAGTAGTTGTCGCGTATTTTACGATTGAATCCTTTGGTAGTATCGATAAGTGCAGCAGCGCGTGTGCAACCGAGACTATAGCCNGCTTTGACCTGAAGATGGTTGATAAGAGTGAGACCAGCACCGAAGTCCCATGCCATGTCGCCCTTGCGACTATTGATGCCGCTTGAATCTTTGTCCTTTGAAACCATGTAGGAGAAAGAAGGACCGGTGAAGATGAATGGTGAAACCACGCGGCCAACGATGGGAAGGCCAAGACCCCACTTGAAGTGGATGGGCACGGTGAGGTAGTCACGCTTGAGTGTGTGCTTGCTGCTGTTGTCTTCAGAGCTGAAAGCACTTGTGCGATGTACGTATAGAAGCGATCCCTGGAATGAGATACCAATGACAGGAATCTTGAATTCTGCAGTGGGGCCGCCAACNAATCCTACGCGGTTGGATGCGTTGAAAGTCTTTTCAGAGAAATGGAGTTTGCTGGCTGCGATACCGGCCTGAATACCCCATTTGAACTGTGCGGAAGCGGAGATGACCGAAGTTGCGATGATGACAGCTGTCACCAGAAGTGTACGAAGTTGTTTCATAGTGTGGTGTGGATATTAATTAATAAAAAACTAAATTGTAACAGCAGATTTCTTATTATCGCGATCCGGGATCGCGGTGAGAAGGGGGAAGCGCCGAGTCGATCGTGGCACGTATGCTGTCGATAAGTGGCTGACAGTGCTCTGATTCCGGGGCTGGTACTGGCGGATGAATTGTGAGTGTTATATGCCCCCAGTGTGGAATCTTGCCCGTGCGCGGCATGACTTCATAAGCTCCGTCGATTGTAAGCGGCACAATAGGTAGGCGGAACTCCGAAGCAAGCATGAATGCTCCTCTCTTGAAGCGCCCCATTCGCCCGGTGAATGTGCGTGATCCCTCGGGGAATACGACCAGTGACATGCCATCTTTAAGCTGTCGCTCGGCGTTCTCGATGGTCTGGCGTATGGCCTGCGGACTACTGCGGTCAACCATGATGTGACCGGAGCGCTTGCAACTGAATCCGACGAGCGGTATTCGTTCAAGCGATTTCTTCATCATCCACTTGAAATTATGTCCGAGATAACCATAGATGGCAAATATGTCGTAGGAGCTCTGATGATTTGCCACAAAGACATAAGATGTCCCCTTGGAAATATTCTCACGGCCTTTTACCGTCACTCTGACCATGGTGAGCAGACAAAACAGTCGCGCCCAGATGTGGGGCGGCCAATATCCCCACCATCGTCCGCCAAACAGGATTGATCCTGTGGCGGTGACGATGGCGGTGATGGCTGTCGACACCAGCAGAAGCGGTGCCATGATTATCACCTGATAGATGCGGTATAACAGCAGTTTCAAATCAGTGGGAACGTGTGGATGGTTAAACCTGTGTTGTGTATTACCAAGCAAAAATGGGGTAGCTCTCCATGAGCTTGTTGACCTCGGAGCGCACTGATGCAATGACTTTCTCGTCGGTGGGAGCCTGAAGAACGGTGTCGATCATCTCAACGATATCGCCCATCTTGTCCTCCTTGACACCACGAGTGGTGATGGCCGGTGTTCCGAGACGGATTCCAGACGTCTGGAACGGGCTGCGGGAGTCGAAAGGCACCATGTTTTTGTTGGCTGTGATGTCAGCCTCAACAAGTGCTTTCTCCGCCACTTTACCTGTGAGATCGGGGAATTTGGTGCGCAGATCGACGAGGATGCAGTGGTTGTCGGTGCCTCCGGAAACGATTTTGTAGCCTTTGTCGACGAGAGCCTGTGCCATTGTAGCGGCATTGAGCTTAACCTGTTTCTGATAGTCGACGTACTCAGGCTGCAGTGCTTCGTTGAAAGCAACGGCCTTGGCTGCAATGACATGCTCAAGAGGACCACCCTGCACACCCGGGAAGACAGCAGAGTCGATGAGAGACGACATTTTCTTTATAACACCTTTGGGGGTTGTTTTTCCCCANGGATTGTCAAAATCTTTTCCGAGAAGGATGATTCCGCCACGCGGACCACGCAATGTCTTGTGGGTTGTCGAGGTTACGATGTGGGCGTATTTCACGGGGTTGTCGAGGAGCCCAGCTGCAATGAGTCCTGCAGGATGTGCCATGTCGACCATGAGAATAGCTCCTATCTCGTCGGCAAGGGCACGCATACGGGCGTAGTCCCACTCGCGTGTGTAGGCGCTTGCTCCACCTACGATGAGGCGGGGACGCTCGCGGCGTGCAACTTCCTCCATCTGGTCGTAGTCAATGCGTCCGTCGTCCTCACGCACATTGTACTCCAACGCCTGGAACATAAGTCCTGAGAAGTTGACAGGGCTACCGTGGCTGAGGTGACCACCGTGGCTGAGGTTGAGTCCGAGGAATTTGTCGCCCGGCTGCATCACGGACATGAACACAGCCATGTTGGCCTGTGCGCCAGAGTGAGGCTGCACATTGGCGTACTCGGCTCCATAGATCTTCTTGATACGGTCGATAGCGAGCTGCTCGACTTCGTCGACNACCTGGCATCCGCCATAGTAGCGGTGACCGGGATAGCCTTCGGCATATTTGTTGGTCAGGCATGATCCCATGGCCTTCATCACCTCGTCGCTGACGAAGTTCTCGGAAGCAATAAGCTCGATGCCTTTTTTCTGACGGTTGTGCTCTTTCTCGATAAGTTCAAAAATTGTTTTGTCTTGTTCCATAGAAGATATAGAAGTGATTTACTTTTTCTTTTTAACAGAGAATCCGAAATGACCGATATAGTCACCCTGGCGGTAATAACCTCCGTGGGAATATACGAGAGGCGATGCATTCTCGAGGCTGAATTTGCCTGTGNCCGGATCGAGATATTTTTCATCGGCGAGTACATTGAGGACTTCGGCGATGAACATATCATGGCTTCCAAGCGAGATTATATCGCGGACGCGACACTCGATTGACACTGGTGATTCTTTGATCGAGGGGCATGCTACCGCGATGCCAGGCTCAGGAGTCAGTCCGGTTTCTTTCCATTTGTCGTAGTCGCGTCCAGAGCGNACTCCAGCCCAGTCGGTGGCCCGTGCCATGTCGGCAGTGGTGAGGTTTATGGTGAATTCCATGTGCTTCTTAATGAGNGNGTAGCTATGACGCTCAGGACGCACTGACACATAGCACATGGCCGGATCGGAACATATTGTGCCTGTCCATGCCACGGTGAGGAAATTTGATTCCTCCGCATTGCCGCAACTCACAAGTACGGCAGGCAATGGATAGATCATGGTTCCCGGTCTCCACGCTTGTTTCATCGGAGTGTAGCTTTCAGGGAACTGACAGTGTGATTACAATAGTGGCACCTCAGAAGGCCGGCGTTGCGGTCAATGACAGCAAATTTCGTGCGCATGGGCTCATGATTNGTGATGCACTTCGGATTGTCGCATTTTACGATTCCGATAACGGTGTCGGGTAGTTCGACGCGCCTCTTCTCAACAACTTCGTAATCACGGATGGTGTTGACAACCGCATCCGGCGCAATGATTGAAATGCGGTCGAGTACGGCTTCAGGAAAGAAAATGTCGGCTACTTTAATGATGCCTTTGGCTCCGTGTTTGGAGCTATGAAGATTGTTGCCTATCGTCAGTTGCTTGTCGAGAAGTTCGATACCGAGAATCTTGACGCACTGGAAGAGTGCCTGCGGCGGAATGTGATCAATTACGGTGCCGTTGCGCAAGGCAGCAACGGCGAGTTCCTGCTTGCTCATTGCTGTGTGTTGTTGTTGATTGTGAGTGGNTCCTGTGGGATGTCGATTCCGAGTGAACGGCATATAAGCGCCTGACGCGCATAGAGTCCGTTCTGTGCCTGCTGGAAGTAATAGGCTTTNGGGTTGTCGTCGACATCGGGGTTTATCTCGTTGACGCGTGGAAGCGGATGGAGTATGCGCAGATTGTCGCGTGCTCCGTCGAGCATGGCATTGTGNAGAGTGTAGAGATCNTTGACTTTCTCATATTCCATGAGATCGGCAAANCGCTCACGCTGCACACGGGTCATGTAGATGATATCGGATGTGTCAATTACTTCTTTTGAGAACTCGGTGTGCTCGGTATACTTGATTCCGTTNTGNCGGCATATTTCCTTGTACTCTTCAGGCATTTTCAGCTCATCGCACGCTACGAAACGGAATGTGGGGTTGAAGTATCGCATCGCCATGATGAGGGAGTGGACCGTGCGTCCGTACTTCAGGTCTCCTACAAGTGTGATCGTGAGATTTTCAAGCCGCCCCTGAGTTTTGTAGATAGAGTAGAGATCAAGCATTGTCTGCGACGGGTGCTGATTGGCTCCGTCTCCGGCGTTGATAACCGGAACGTCGGTTACCTCNGTGGCATATCGTGATGCTCCCTCAAGGAAGTGTCGCATGACTATAAGGTCGACATAGTTGCTCACCATCTTGATGGTGTCTTTGAGAGTCTCACCTTTGGAGGTACTTGTGGATGAAGCGTCGCTAAAGCCGATGACACGTCCTCCGAGCCGGTTAACGGCGGTNTCGAAACTCANACGGGTGCGTGTGGAAGGCTCAAAAAAGAGAGTTGCAACAACTTTACCGTCGAGAATTTTCTGATTTGGATTCAACTCAAAGTGCCTTGCCTGTGCGAGCAGACGGATAATCTCCTCTTTCGACAGGTCGCTGATTGAAACGAGGCTTGATGGATTCATCGTTGTTTGTGATGATGTTTTGACAGTTTCGATGGCAAAATTAACCCAAAAATCCTAAAAAGAGGCTCAACGGCAGTCAAAAATTCACATATCTGTTGCCGAGGATAAGTATTGTTGCCATTTAACACATANTTTNAGTTNCATNTACCACTATCTTTGCAGNATAANGCGGNGGCTGATTTTATGACTCATGAAGCGATGCCCGGTTCATGGGACNTACGGAAAGCCGCAGCAGTAGACTTAGGGAATCGTAACCAACGGNTCCANNGGTTAACATTGTTTCGCAACTCAAAATATTTTTTGGCAATAAAAGGCGTGTGTTACAGGAAAGTTTTACTACTTTTGCGGCTTGTAGGCTGCCTGCGGTCTCAGGTTTCGTGTCTGAGGCTGTTCTCCGCTTGCCAATTCATCATCATAGATATGAAAAAATACTCCGCAATCTGTTGCATTCTTGCAGTCGCCTCCACTCTTATCGGTGGAGTCACAACGTCGTGCAACAGCTCCTACGACGTGAACGAATATACTTATGTTTATTCAAGCACGGCTGTNACAGGATTTTCGCTGTCGGCCGACGATAGGATTCTCCATAATCTCGATTCAGTCTTTTTCTCTATTGATCTTGAAAAGGGTGAGATCTANAATGCGCAGCCGCTGCCTTACGGTACGGATATCTCCCGCATGGTCGTNAACATAGANACCGACGAATGCTCGGCAACCGATATCTTGTTCAAGACGAAAAACGGATCGGACACGACNGTGAATTANCTGACCAACGCAACGGATTCTATAAATTTTGCCAAAGGNCCTGTGACTATACACGTGGCAAGTTATGACGGAACCGCCGGCCGAAACTATAAGGCGTGGATCAACGTGTATGAGCAACCTGTGGATTCCATTTACTGGACGGATATGGGTAGAATCCCGTCGTCGATCAGCGGGCTGAGACAGCAGAAGACAATTGAAGCCGCAGGAAAATATTTTATGCTGGCATCCAACAATACGGCTTATTCGCTTGCTGTTACCGAGGATCCTTTCGACAAGACCTCATGGCTGTCGGGTAATGTTGAATTTGGCGCGATAGCTCCAGTTGTGAACAGCTTTACCGGCACAACTGACGGCAAACTGTATATACTTGACCAAAACGGCATTCTTTATGTGTCGGATGACGAGGGACAGACATGGACGGAGTGCGATGGCGTGAAGATGGACAATATCTATGGCGCTTTCGGCGACAAGGTCGTGGGCTGTGTTGCAGATGACGAGGGGAAGATACTGACGCGTGTATACCCAGGTTCAGCAGAGGCTACTGCTGCTCCTACGGATCTTCCGGTGTCGGGTACAAGCGAGATGGTGTGTATGACAGTGCGCTGGGGCGTGGAGCCTCAGGGGTACATAGTGGGCGGCCGCAAGGCTGACGGCACACTCTCGGGTGACACGTGGGGTTTCGACGGTCAGAAGTGGGCCTGCATCAGCAACGGTACTCTTGCCGCGGCTGAGGGACGCACGATATTCCCATATACATTTAATGAAACAGACACAACGACCTGGCGCACTACCGAGCGCGAGGTGCTTGTGGCGATGGGCGGCAAACTTGCCGACAATACGCTTGTCAAGTCGGTGTATTTCTCCAATGACATGGGTATGCACTGGTTTGAGGCAGATAAACTCAAGCAACTTCCACCGGTGGTTAAGCCGCGCCACTCTGCTTCGGCTGTCGTTGCAAAGCATGAGATCAACGCTTCACGTGCGGTGCGCCCGATCACTGAGTGGGATGCTCCCTATATCTATCTCTCAGGTGGTTATGATGTGAACGGGACGTTCCTGCCGG
Source organism: Bacteroidales bacterium (assembly GCA_014800445.1). GTDB lineage: Bacteria > Bacteroidota > Bacteroidia > Bacteroidales > Muribaculaceae > JAFLTL01. The sequence continues at coordinate 8,769 of JAAVGC010000046.1, forward strand.
ATATGTGGCAAGGTGTGCTTGACTATCTCACAATCAAGCCGCTGCAATAAGCGGGGCGCATAGCGGAGGCTTATGCGCCGGATCACCGCGATTGCCGTACTGACTATCCTCGGGCTATCAGTAAACGCACAGGAATCGGCTTACCGATGGGAGGCCGGAGTCAGTGGTGGAATAAGCGGTTATCTGGGTGACTATAATAAGGGTAATCCTTTTGCCCGTCCCGGCGGAAGACTGTCGGTGGAGGGTGGATATCTTCTTGATTCCCGGTGGAGTTTCCACCTGACGGGTGGGGTTTCTGGGATTTCGGGAAACAGCGATGACGCCAGTGGCGAACTACCTAATGGTGTGCCATCGCATTTCAGGTCGACGCTTGGCGACCTCACGATGAGAGCAGAGTTTAACTTCTTTGCTTATGGTGAAGGAGAAACATTCAAGCATCTGTCGCGATGGACTCCGTACATTGCGGCCGGCGCAGGAATGGTTGTGGCAAGTCCACGCGGATGTGGTGTGAAGGCCGCTCCGTTGCTTCCACTGGCTCTCGGTGTGAAATGCAGAATCAGGTCACGCCTGAATCTGACAGGCGAATTCTCGTTAGCCAAGAGTTTTACCGACAATCTGGACGGGAATTCGGATTTATATGGCATAAAGGGCAGCCGGTTCAAGAATACGGACTGGTTCTCGACGCTGACGGTGGGAATCTCCTACGAGTTTGGTGAACGTTGCCCGACATGTCACTATTTTGATTAAATGAAATGAAAGAGAATACCGACATATTGACCTCGAAGGAAAAGGAGACCGCTATCGACATGGCGCGTATTCCGGCGCATGTGGCCATAATCATGGATGGCAACGGGCGTTGGGCTCAGTCGCGTGGTTTTGAACGCACTGCCGGTCATGTTGAGGGTGTGGTTGCCGTGCGCCGCGTGACAGAAGCGGCCTCACGGCTCGGTATAAAGTATCTTACTCTTTACACTTTCTCGACTGAAAACTGGAACCGCCCCCAAGAGGAGGTGGATGCTCTGATGCATCTAATAGTGACTGCTATAGAGCGCGAAACTCCGGACCTTATAAAAAACAACGTGAGAATGAAAGTGATAGGCGACACTTCAAGAATGCCGCAATTCGCTTTTGAACGTCTGAACAAATGCGTGGAAGATACTTCGGGTTGTACCGGACTGACTCTCGTGCTTGCCATCAGCTACTCATCACGCTGGGAGATAACTGAGGCGATGAAGAAAATCGCTGCAAAAGCGGCTGCCGGGGAGATAGATCCTGCTTCGATCACTGACAATGATGTGGCTGGGGCTCTCGCTACGGCCGGAATGCCGGATCCTGATCTGCTGATACGAACCGGCGGTGATTCACGCGTCAGCAATTTCCTTCTTTACCAGATCGCTTACACTGAAATATATTTAACCTCTGCATACTGGCCTGATTTCGATGACTCGGAGCTTTGCAAAGCTATCGTCGTGTTTCAGGGACGTCAGCGCCGCTTCGGACTAACCGGTGAACAAGTGGAAGAAACCAAGTGAACCAGGTTGCCGACAAACAAAAAGAAATGCAATCATTTATCACATCAGATATGCTGAAAAAGAGTTATATAGCATGTTTATTCCTCCTGCTCGGAGCAATGGCCGCATCGGGACAACAGGCGGATACCGACACTGTCTATAACCCTGCCGTAATTTTCTCGTCGATGCCCCGCACCTACGAGATTGCAGATATTCAGGTCACCGGCAATGACAATTACGANGATTATATCGTCATAGGCTATTCCGGTCTCAAAGTTGGTGATATAATTGACATACCGGGTAATGACATCACTTCGGCTGTAAAGCGACTGATGCGCCAGGGGCTCTTTGCTCAAGCTCAGGTGAAGGTGACCAAGACCGTNGGNAACAAGGCGTGGCTTGAGATAGCGCTTCGCACACANCCCCGTATATCGGCAGTGAAATACGAGGGCGTGAAAAAGAATGAGCGCGAAGATCTGTCNGAACGACTGAACCTGATGGTGGGTAACCAGATCACCCAGAACATTGTGAACCGTGCAAAAACTATCATCAAGGGNTATTTCAATGGAAAGGGATTTGGTAATGCTGATGTTAAGATTGATCTTATCGAGGATACNTCGGCTCCCAATTCGGCTATTGTCAATATCTCGGTGAATAAGCATGACAAGGTAAAGGTTCACAAAATCTATATCGATGGTAACGAGGTAATGTCGGACAACGCTTTGCAGCGTGTGATGAAGAAAACCAACGAGAAGGGTAAACTTCTCAATCTTTTCCGTCAGAGAAAATTTGTCGAGAGCGACTATGAGGATGACCTCGTGCGTATAATCGACAAGTATAATGAGAAGGGTTACCGTGATGCGAAGATCATAGCAGACAGCGTTGTGCCTTACGATGAAAAGACGGTGGATGTGTATATCTCGCTCGAGGAGGGACAAAAGTACTACATCAACGATATATCGTGGGTGGGAAACACGCTGCTTGAAACTGACCGCCTCAACTGGTTGCTTGGTATTGAGCCAGGTTCGGTATATAATCAGAAGCAACTTAACAAACGACTCAATGAGGATGAGGATGCCGTGGCAAACTACTACATGGACAACGGCTATCTCTTCTATCAGCTCGTGCCCATCGAAAAGAATATCAAGGGTGACTCGATTGACCTCGAGTTGAGAATGTTTGAAGGCCCGCAGGCGCGTATCAACAAGGTTGTCATCAATGGTAACGACCGCCTCTACGAGAAGGTCATACGTCGTGAACTGCGCGTGAAACCAGGTGAGCTTTTCAGTAAGAGTGATCTGATGCGTTCGGCTCGCGAAATCGCTCAGACTGGTCATTTCGATCCGGAGTCGATGGACCTGCGTCCAGAGCCTAATGAGGAGAACGGAACAGTGGATATCGTGTTTGATCTGACATCGAAGGCCAATGACCAGGTGGAATTCTCGCTCGGTTGGGGACAGACGGGTGTGATTGCAAAGGTGGCACTGAAGTTTACCAACTTCTCGATCAAAAATCTGTTCCGTCCCGGTTCCTACCGCGGCATCATCCCACAGGGTGAAGGACAGACTTTCACTGTTTCGGCACAGACAAACGCCCGTTACTATCAGGCCTACTCGATATCGTTTCTTGATCCGTGGTTCGGCGGTCGCCGCCCGAACTCGCTCCAGGTATCGGCATACTACAGCCGTCAGACCGGTGTGAACTCATCGTACTACAACAGCATGTGGCAGAACGCCGCCTACGGGTATGGCTATGGCTACGGTTACGGGTATGGTTACGGCTACGGCAACGGTTACAACGATTACTACAGCAACAGCTATGAGAATGCCTATGACCCGAACAAGTACCTTCAGATGGCCGGTATAACATTTGCGTTCGGTAAGCAGCTGAGCTGGCCTGATGACTATTTCTCACTGACAGCTGACGTGTCGTACAACTGGTATAACCTCAAAAACTGGGAGTATCTCTACTACATGAATAACGGTGTGTCGAACTCAATCGTGCTCGGTCTGACTCTCGCGCGCTCAAGTATCGATAACCCGCTTTACACACGTTCGGGCTCGACGTTCTCGCTCAGCCTACATGCTACTCCTCCTGCATCACTTTTCGGCAAGAAGAACTGGGAGGCACTCTACAAGCAGAATACCACAGAATCAAAGGAACAACTTTACAGGTGGATCGAATACTGGAAACTTGCATTCCGCTCCCGCACCTACACTCCGCTTGTCAATCCAGACGGAACATATACGCTTGTGCTGATGACGCGCGCTGATTTCGGTCTGCTCGGCAGCTACAACAAGTATCTTAAATCGCCGTTTGAGACCTACTATGTGGGTGGTGACGGTATGACAGGTTCCTACACGTACGCAACTGAGACGATAGGTCTTCGCGGATATGAAAACGGTGCTTTGACACCGTGGGGTCGTGAGGGCTACGCGTACACACGACTTGGAATGGAACTTCACTTCCCCTTCATGCTTCAGACATCGACCACGATCTACGGTCTTGTGTTTGCGGAGGGTGGTAATGCCTGGACCGAAGTCAAGTCGTTCAATCCGTTCAGCATGAAGCGCAGTGCCGGTGCCGGTGTGCGTATCTTCCTGCCGATGGTGGGTATGATGGGTATCGACTGGGCTTATGGTTTTGACCGCGTATATGGCGAGAAGGGCGGAAGCCACTTCCACTTCATTCTTGGACAGGAATTCTGATGCAGCGATTAAACCAAACGGGTCGTTCGATTGTCTAAAGTTTAAATCACTTCAAAAAGAAAGACCTATGAAAAAATTTATTATAGCTTTGCTGGTTGCCGTAGGGTGTGCCGCAGGTGCACAGGCGCAGAAGTTTGCTCTGGTCGATATGGAGTATATCCTCCGCAATATCCCTGCCTACGAAATGGCTAACGATGAGCTTAACCAACTCTCATCAAAGTGGCAGAAGGAGATTGAAAAGAAGCAGAGCGAGGCACAGCAAATGTATGAGAATTATCAGGCAGAGGCTGTGTATCTGACACTTGATCAGCGTCGTGAGCGTGAAGATCAGATTGCTGCCGTGGAGAAAAGCGCCGCAGAACTGCGCTACTCTTACTTCGGGCCAGAGGGAGCACTCTATCAGAAGCGTGTGGCACTTGTTGAGCCGATACAGAATGAAATCTATGAGGCTATAAAGAAGCTTGCCGACGAGAAAGGCTATCAAGCGATCATAGACCGTGCATCGGCCACAGAAATAATTTTCGCCTCGCCCCGAATAGACGTAAGCAACGATGTGCTTGCGCGTTTGGGTTATTCAAAATAAAAAGTTAAATTTGTACCGTTGCGTGTGAAACCGGAATAAATATCTGATGGACATGCAACAGAAATTATTAAAATAGAAGTCATTATACATTTATTACATCATTAGCGATGATCAAGAAACTCCTTGTTGCCCTTCTCGTGGCACTTCCCCTTTGCGCATCGGCGCAGAAACTTGGTGTTGTAGACACAAATGCAATCCTTCCGCTGATGTCGGAATATAAAGCGGCTGAACAGCAGCTTCAGGAAGCCTCTCAGAAATATGAGGGCGAGTTCACAAAACTCCGTGAGGAGATGGATAAAAAAGTGGCTGAGTATCAGAAAATCGTAGAAGATGCCAACACNCCGCAGTCGATCAAGGAACGTCGCATGCAGGAGGTACAGGAACTTGACCAGAAGGTTCAGCAGTTCTACCAGACCGCTCAGCAGGATCTTCAGCGTCAGGAACAGCAGCTTCTTCAGCCTGTTCAGCAGAAGATGGTCGAGGCAATTCAGGCAGTTGGTCAGGAGAATGGCTTTGCTATGATTCTGCCTAACGGTATTGCCGCTTACACCAGCACCGAGGTNGTGGACGTGACTCCGCTGGTTAAGACCAAACTCGGAATCTAATTCCAGAATAAAAGTATATGTAGAAAGGGCGATCCGCGTTCGGTTGGGTCGTCCTTTTTAATTAACCGCNGTTGTGGGGGGNAGCACTCGGATGGGATGGACGTGTGGAGGAGAAATGCGGTTTAAACGTTCAGGACGCACGAGCCGTGCGTCCCTACTCTGGGATGAGCAGGTACTCCAAATACGGTGCGAAATGGGCGTGCTGTCGCGTGGAAGGACGCAGGGGGCGGGCGTCNCTACTCACAGTGAAGAAAGACATTTATAACACACCTTCCTTCAGGCATTAGGACGCCATAAGTNTAAATTACATCTAACAACATGATAAAATCAGTCATTCACATGAAACACAGATTCTTTATGGCCGGGGTGATTGCGGCTACAGTTTTTTTTGCTCCGGGGTGTAACGGAAGCAAGGAACAGACGAGAGAGACTGCGACGGTGAATAATCCGGTTCCGGTGAAGTTCGGCGACCCGTTTGTTCTTGCTGCTTCGGATGGAAAATATTACATGTACGGCACATCGCTCAGCGATGGCTTTGAGGCATACGTGTCGGAAGATATGGCTACTTGGGAACCGCTCGGGCAGGTATATAAAGGCGGAGGAGAGGATCAATGGAATGTTGACTGCTTCTGGGCTCCGGAAGTGTATGAACGCGATGGCAAATACTATATGTTCTACAGCTCCAACGCCAAGGATAATCCCGGTAATGAGGGGGAGAACTTTAAGATCGGTGTGGCTGTGGCTGACAGTCCTGCCGGCCCGTTCGCTGATTTTCTCGACCGCCCAGTGTTTAATCCGCCTTACCCGATCATCGATGCCAATGTGCTTTTTGAGGATGACGGCCGCTGCTATCTCTATTTCTCACGCTGCTGCTACAAGCACGCTGTGGATAGTGAAATTGCCGATAAGGCACGTGAGGATGGCTTCTGCGATGAGGTTGAGGAGAGCTGGGTATACGGCGTGGAGATGAAGCCCGATTTCAGCGGGGTGATCGGTGAGCCGCAACTGCTGCTCGCTCCTCCGACCAAGCTCGATGACGTGCAGGCCGAGTGGGAAAGCCGTTCGGTAACCAACAAGGAGGTGAACCGGCGCTGGACCGAGGGATCGTATATCTTCAAAGAAGGTGACACGTATTATATCATGTATTCAGCCAACCACTACGGGGGCAAGTATTATGCCGTGGGTTACGCAACATCGGATTCTCCGCTCGGGCCGTTCGTGAAATCATCGTCAAATCCTGTGCTTGAGGAGAACGTGAGCAAAGGTGGCACGGTGATGGGCACGGGGCACAACATGGTCGTGACAATGCCCGACTCGTCGCGCTATTGCGTGTATCATGGACGCATGTCGTCGAATCCCGGAGAAAGAGTGGTGTTTTTTGACCGTCTGGAGATCGACAGTGCAGGTGTGCTCCGTGTGGAAGGACCAACAACCAACCCGCAGGAGATCGTCGTGAAGTAGCGAACCGATAGCTGTGAGTATTGTCTCTCCTTTTTCCTATCCGCTTTATGTGATGGCAAAGCCGGCGGGGGCATCGTGTAATCTCGCCTGCGAATAT